>CAIYFD010000124.1 GCA_903925425.1 uncultured Opitutia bacterium
AGCAGGTTCGGACGTCCGGCATCGTCGGCGATCTGCAGTTCGCGCAGCAGCGTGGTGCGTGTGAGGTAGAGCGTGAGGATGAGGAAGGTGCCGAGGCCGAGCGAGACGAGCAGCAGCGCGGTGCGGTTGTTCGGACGATAGAGATTGGCCACGCCCTGCCGCGCCACGTACGGCAGCCCGCGCGGGAACCAGCGCCGCGCCGTCCACATCACGCCCTGCGCCACCGCCGTGAGGAGCCCGAAGCTGAGGACGAGCATGCCCGCAAAACCCAGCCCGAGGCGCAACTGGCCGGTCTGCCAGACCGCGAATCCCGTCACCGCACCGAGGATGAACACCCCGACCACGATCCGCCACGGATCGGGCGCTGACCCGCTCTCGGCAAACGCCGACCGGATGGCGACCAGCGGCGACACCTTGCGAATGGCGAGCAGCGGCAGCAGCGCGAAGAGCAGGCAGATCACGAGGCCGGCGATCATGCCCTCCGCCACGGCCGGCCACGCGATGAAGAGATCGATCTTCACCGGCAGCATGTCCTTGAGCAGCAGCGGGAGGGCGAACTGCACCGCCACGCCGAGCGCAGCCCCGAGCACCGCGCCGAACAGACCGAGCCCGAAGCCCTGCAGCAGATAGACCGAGAAACTCTGGCGCGCGCTGGCGCCGAGGCAGCGGAGCACCGCGACGGTCGTCACCTTCTGCCGCACATAAACGTGCATCGCACTGGCCACCCCCACGCCGCCGAGGAAGAGCGCGATAAAACCGACGAGGCTGAGGAAACCCTGGATGTTCTCGAGCGCGCGGCCCATCTGGCGCTTGCGCTCCTCAACGGTGTCGTAGTTCACCCGCTCGCTGCGGAAACGGCGGCCCAGCTCCGACTGCACCAACGCTGGATCGGCCGTCGCCGGCAGCTTCAGCTCGAGCCGGTGGCGGGTCAGGATCGCCTTGCCCGGCCCGGCCAGCTCGGTCGCCTCGAGCGCGGAGAGGGGGATGAAGACGCGGGGGGCCAGCATCGCCACGGCCATCGATTCGCCGGGAATCTCTTCGAGCGCGCCAACGACCGTGAATGTGGTCTGGCCGAGTTTCACCTGGCCGCCGACCTTCACGCCGAACTGCTCGAGCAACGTCTGCTCGACGACCGCCACGTTGCCGCCGGCGCGGAGCTTGGCCACGGCATCCGTGGGCGAGGTCACGAAATCACCGTAGAAGGGGAATGCCCCGGCCATCGCACGGACCTGCACGAGGCGCGTGTCGCCGCCGGAGGAAGGAAACACCGCCATCGACGAAAACATCTGGTCGCGGGCGACGTCGCCCAGCGTGGCGACGTAGGCCTGCAGCCCGGCGCTGAACGGATCGCGCGACTCCATCACGAGGTCGGCGCCGAGGAGGCCCTTGGCCTGATCCTCGACCGCCTGGCGCAGGTTACGGCTGAACGAGCCGATGGCGACGAGCGCGGCGATGCCGAGCACCACGGACAGCGAAAACAGCGCGAGCCGCTTCCGCGATGCGCGGGAATCCCGCCAGGCCATGGTGAAGATGAAGTTCATGAGGAGTTGCCCACTAAACACACGAAACGACACGAAAAACGATCATAGGACGATGCGCTCCCATTCCACTTTGGGGTAATGTCCGAAGTTCACCAAGGGGCCGAGCTTGCAGCCGGTGGCGTGCAGATAGTTTAGCACTTGGGCGCGATGCTCGTCCGCCAAGTGGTCCACCGCTTTTATCTCCAGGATGATTGTATCGAAGCAGACCAAGTCGGCCACGTACTTTTGTTTGTGCGGGCGCCCCTTGTAGGAGAGCGCCAACGGAGCCTGGGCAACAAAAGGAATCCCCTGCAGCTCCAATTCCAGTTCCATGCATTCCTGAAAAACTCCTTCGAGAAATCCGCAGCCCTTGTCCTTATAAACCTCAAAGCAGGCGCCAACAATCCGATAGCACTCGTCCGCGTAGATCAGCTCGCTCATTTTCGCATCCTTTCGTGTGTTTCGTGGGTTTCGTGGGCAAAAAATCCGAGGGATCGAATTTCGCCGGGGCTACATTCTCTCATCGCTGATCACCGCGCCGCCTTTGAGGCGCATGATCCGCTGGCAGCGGCCGGCGAGCTCGAGGTTGTGCGTCACCAGCACCAGCGTCGTGCCGCGCTCGCGGTTGATGCCGAAGATCAGCTCGACCATCGCGGCCGCGGTGTCGTCGTCGAGATTCCCCGTGGGCTCGTCGCAAAAGAGGATCTTCGGCCGGTTCATGAACGCACGGGCCAATGCCACGCGCTGCTGCTCGCCGCCCGAGAGCTGCACCGGGTAGTGATCGCGGCGGGCGCCCAGCCCCACCCGCTCCAGCAACCGCTGCGCCTCGGCCTCCGCTTCCGCGCCGCCCTCGCCGCGCAGCTCGAGCGGCACCAGCACGTTCTCCTGCGCCGTCAGCGTCGGGATCAGCTGGAAGTTCTGGAAAACAAAACCGACATGCGCGTTGCGCACCCGGGCGCGCGCATCCTCGTCGAGATGACCGATGTCCTCCCCTGCCAGCTCCACCCGCCCGCCGCTCGGGCGGTCGAGCCCGGCGCAGAGGCCGAGCAGCGTGGTCTTGCCGCTCCCGCTCGGGCCGACGATCGCCAGGCTGGCGGCGACCGGGAGTTCAAAGCTCACCTCGCGCAGGACGGTCAGCGGGCCGCCCGCCGCGGGATAGGTCTTGGTCAGCCGCTCGACTTTCAACATGGATTGCACACTCATTGGGAGA
>CAIYFD010000125.1 GCA_903925425.1 uncultured Opitutia bacterium
CCGGCTTCACCTGCGGGGCCGCTGGATCGACCGGCAGTACACCCTCACTCCGGTTGCGGATGCCACGCGTCCCACGGAATTGACCGTGGTGCTCGCCAACGCCCGCAGCGAGCCGGAGTCCCTGACTCTATTATACTACCCCGATCCCGGGGCCCCGTTTCCGGAAAAGTCGCCGGAAGATGGCACGCCCGCCGGTCTCGCCAGCCGCTTTGCCCAACTGGACATCTGGCCTCGCGCCGCGGCCAGATTTGCGGCCAAAGTCATTTCCTATCTTCCCCTGCGCATCGAAACCGATCTAGCCACCCCCGCCGTCCTTGAAACCTTTCGCATGTTTCTCCCGGGGTACCGCGCGAGCGTCAATGGCACCGCGGTCAGGACCGGTGTCTCCGCAGACCATCTTGTGACCATTCCCCTGCCCCCTGGCCGCAATCTCGTGGAATTGCAGTACCGCAAGGGACCGCTGGCGGTCGCCGCTGACTGGGTCAGCCTCGCGGCGGGTCTGGGGGTCCTGGCCTGGCTTTTCCGCCGGACTTTGCGTCCGGCCCCAACAGAGTCTTGATCAATCCGGGCCTTCGCAAAGGCTCGCCGGCCATGTCCGACCCGTCCCACCCCTCACTTGGTTTTGCCATCATCGGCTGCGGCCTGATCGGGCGCAAACGCGCGAATGCCCTGCGCGGGGCAAACCTGAGGTATGCGTGCGACCTCGACGCCGCCCGGGCGGCCGACTTGGCGAAGAACTCACCCGGGACCAAGGTGATCACGGACTATGCGACGGCCCTCGCCGACCCCAAGGTCGACGCCGTCATCGTCGCGACCCTCAATTCCTCGCTCGCACCCATCACCCTCGCGGCCGTGCAGGCCGGCAAGCACGTGCTAGTCGAGAAACCCGGCGCGATCGCAGCCCGCGAGCTCACGGAAATCGCAGCGGCGGCCCAGGCCCGCGGGGTGAAGGTCCGGATCGGCTACAATCACCGCTTCCATCCGTCCTTCCGGAAAGCCCGGGAAATCTTCGCCTCCGGCGTGCTCGGGCCAATGATGTTCCTGCGCGGCCGCTACGGCCACGGCGGCCGCAAGGGCTACGACCGCGAGTGGCGCGCCGATCCGAAGCTGTCCGGCGGCGGCGAGTTGATCGACCAGGGCGTGCATCTCATCGACCTCGCCGGCTGGTTCCTCGGCGAATTCGCCACCGTCGAGGGCCACGCCACCACCTCCTTCTGGGACATGAAGGTCGACGACAACGCGTTCCTTTCCCTCCGCACCAGCGCCGGCCAGACCGCCTGGCTGCATGTCAGCTGCACCGAGTGGAAGAATCTCTTCTCGCTCGAGATCTACGGCCGCGACGGGAAGCTCGCGATCGATGGCCTGGGTGGCAGCTACGGCGTCGAGCGCCTCGCCTATTACAAGATGCTCCCGCAGATGGGCCCGCCCGAGACCACCATCTGGGAATACCCCGGCGGCGACGACTCCTGGCGCCTCGAGACCGAGGAATTCATCACCGACATCCGCCAGGGCCGCGAACCTTCGCCCAGCCTGCGCGACGGCATCCGCACCATGAAGGTCGTCGAGGAAATCTACCGGCGCAGCGGCTACGCCGGCTAACTTTCGCATCGCCAACTCGGCCCAAGTCTTTCCCGTCGTCCGCGTCTTTTCATCTCCATCATGATCATCACCCGTTCTCCCCTGCGCATCTCCCTCGGCGGCGGCGGCACCGACCTTCCCTCGTATTATCGCGAGCACACCGGCTTCCTCGTGGCCGCCGCGATCGACAAGTACGTCTACATCACGCTCCACCGGACGTTCATCCAGGAGCTGATCGTGAAGTACTCCAAGCTCGAGCGGGTCGCCACCGTCGACCAGCTGGAGCACCCGATCATCCGCGAGGCGATGAAGTCCCTGCAGGTCGGCGCGCCCAACTTGGAAATCACCTCGATGGCCGACATCCCCGGCGGCACCGGCCTCGGCTCCTCCGGCAGCTTCACCACCGGCCTCCTCAAGGCCCTCCACGCCCTCAAGAAGAACATCGTCCACCCCGCCGAGCTGGCCGAACAGGCCTGCGACATCGAGCTCAACAAGCTCGGTGAACCCATCGGCAAGCAGGACCAGTACATCGCCGCCATCGGCGGCATCACCGCCTTCACCTTCCATCCCGACGGCCGGGTCGAGTACCGCCCGTGCAAGATCTCCGAGGAGACCCACTTCAACCTCGAGGATAACCTCCTGCTGTTTTTCACCGGCTATTCCCGCAGCGCCTCCGCGATCCTCAAGGACCAGAACGACAAGTCGAAACAGCATGACAAGGGCATGCTCGACAACTTGCACTTCACGAAGGAGCTCGGCTACAAGTCGCTCGAGTCCCTGGAGTCCGGCAACCTCGAGGAGTTCGCCCGACTGATGGACGTTCACTGGCAGCGCAAGAAGGCGCGCAGCGCGGGCATGAGCAACGCCGTGATCAACGAGTGGTACGACCACGCGATGGCCAACGGCGCGCTCGGCGGCAAACTCATCGGCGCCGGCGGCGGCGGCTTCCTCATGTTCTACGCCGGCGACAAGAAGCGTCTCCGCCACGCGATGCGCGAGAAGGGCCTGACCGAGGTCCGCTTCCGCTTCGACTTCGAGGGCACCAAGGTAGTCACGCAGAACTAGGAAGACATGAGAGACGGGGAAGACATTGAAGACATGAAAGACGGGGAAGACAGGGGAGACGGGGAAGACACGTGAGACCGGGCACACGGGCGGGACGGGAAAAACATGAAAGACAAAAAAGACCTGAGGGTATTTACGGGGAAGCGCGCCGATGAGTGACATTGAAGCCAACAAACGACTCGAGGAACGGACCCTCGTCTTTGCGGTAGCCGTCGTGAATCACGTCGCGACGCTTCCTCGGACTGATGCGGGTTCGGTGATTGGCCGCCAACTTCTGAAATCCGGAACTTCCATCGGGGCGAACTATCGCGAGGCCAACCGGGCGGAATCAGCCGCCGATTTCATCCACAAGTCGGGTGTGGTGCTGAAAGAAACCTCCGAGACCGTCTACTGGCTCGACCTCGTATCCCGCGTCGGAATGGGTGACCCAACGTCACGAGTGTCCCTCGCCCAGGAAGCCCGCGAGCTGCTCGCGATTTTCACGACCATAAATCAGCGCGCCAAAGGCCGCTAATCTCTCCCGGCTCCCCCGTCTTCCCCGTCTTCCCCGTCTTCCGTGTCTTCCGTGTCTTCCCCGTCTTCCGTGTCTTCCCCGTCTTCCCCCTCTTCCGCATCTTCCGCTCTTCCCGTCGCCCTCCTCGCCGGTGGCCTTGCCACCCGACTGCGGCCCATCACCGAGAAAGTCCCCAAGCTCCTGATCGAGGTCGCGGGAGAACCGTTCTTCACCCACCAGATCCGCCTGCTCAAGGCCGCCGGGCTCACCCACCTCGTCGTCTGCGTGGGTTACCTCGGCGAGAAGATCGTCGAGCTCTACGGCGACGGCTCCAAGTTCGGGATCAAGATCGAGTACTCCTTCGATGGCCCCAAGCTGCTCGGCACCGGCGGCGCCCTGATCCAGGCCCTGCCCAAGCTCGGCGACGCCTTCTACGTGCTCTATGGCGACAGCTACCTGCCGGTCGATTACCGCGCCGTCGGGGATTTCTTTCTCCGCTCCGGACGGGACGGTCTGATGACCGTGTACGAGAACCACGAACTGTACGACGCCAGCAACGTCTGGTTCGAAGGCGGCGAGATCCGCGTCTACGACAAGAAAAACAAGGTGCCGCAGATGCACCACATCGACTACGGCCTCGGGCTGTTCAAGGCCGCCGCCTTTGCGAGTTTCCCACGGGACGCCGTCGTCGACCTTGCGGCCGTGCAGATGCAGCTCGTGGCCCGGCACCAGCTCGCCGGCTACGAGATCCCCGAGCGCTTCTACGAGATCGGCTCCCACGCCGGCCTAGAGGAACTCGACGCCCTTTTGCGCGCGAAACCCCAGCAGTGAAGGCGGGGGCGACCTGACTCGCGAGTCACCAGACCCGCACTTTTCCGAGCGCACTTCCCCCTTCACTTTCGCACGCGGTTCCCCTTTCACTTCCCCTCTCACTTTCACCCTCACTCCCCCAGCATTATGTCCTATTCCGTCCAACACCTGAAGGAAACCGCCGAGATCGTCGCCCAGATCAACCCCGACGACTGCGAGAAGTGCGTGCGCGAGCTTGTCGGCGTGCGTACCCGCGGCGGGCGGCTCTTCATCCTCGGGGTGGGCGGCAGCGCGGCCAACGCCTCGCACGCGGTGAATGACTTTCGCAAGATCGCCGGCCTCGAGGTGTACGCCCCGACCGACAACGTCTCCGAGCTGACCGCCCGCACCAACGACGACGGCTGGGCGAGCGTCTTCGTCGAGTGGCTCCGCGGCTCCCGCCTCAACAGCAAGGACGCCATCCTGATTCTCTCCGTCGGCGGCGGCAACCTGGAGAAAAACGTCTCCCCCGGCTTCATCTCCGCCATCCAGCTCGCCAAGGAAGTCGGCGCGCGCGTCATCGGCATCGTCGGCAAGGACGGCGGCTACACCAAACAACAGGCCGACGCGTGTGTCCTCATCCCGACCGTGAATGCCAACAACATCACCCCGCACTCCGAGGCCTTCCAGGCCGTCGTCTGGCACCTCTGGGTCTCGCACCCCGACGTGAAGATCAACCAGACCAAGTGGGAGTCGGTCACGCCGAAGGCGTGATCGACTGAGGCGGGAGGCGGAAGGCCGGAGGCAAGATGCCGCAAACGTATCGCCAATTGCAGGTTTGGCATCGGATCAAGGCATTGGCGGTTTCGGTCTATCGAATCACTGCAGCCGCTCCCTTGGGCACGGACTTTGGGCTTCGCGATCAGCTGCGTCGGGCCTCGGTGAGCATTTGCAGCAACATCGCGGAAGGCGATGCCCGCCAGACCAGGAATCGGTTCAATTCTTCTTCATCGCCAAAGGCTCAACCGCCGAGGTTTCAGGCCAACTCGAAATCGCCCGCGAACTCCACCCGGCAATCGCTTCCGATGCCGACGATCTGATTCGCGAATGCGAAGAGATCTCAGCCATGCTCCAAGCCCTCATCAAGCATCGCCGCAGTTAACCCGATTCGTGTCCTCCTCCCTCCCGCCTCCCGCCTCCCGCCTCCAAGAAAATCGCAAAGCGATTTTCTTGGATCGCGACGGTACCCTGAACCACCAGGTCGTTCGGGATGGGAAACCCTACCCTCCCGCCCGGCTGGAGGATTTCCGGCTTTTCGACGACGTTCCCGCCGCCTGCCGCGAACTCCACGGCGCCGGCTACGCCTTGATCGTCGCCACCAACCAGCCCGATGTCGGCCGCGGCGACCAAAAACAGGCCGTCGTCGAGTCCATGCACGCCCGCCTCCGCGAACTTGTCCCCGAGATCGAGCGCGTCGAGGTTTGCTATGCGCCGGGCAAGGGTGTCGCCCACGCCGAGGACTACCGGCGCAAACCCGAGCCCGGCATGCTGCTCGATGCCGCCCGCGACCTCGGGCTCGACCTTGCCCGCTCGTGGATAGTCGGCGACCGCTGGCGCGATATCGACTGCGGCAAACGCGCCGGCGTGCGGACGGTCTTCATCGATTTCGGCTACGCGGAGGAACTACGGGCCGCGCCCGATTTCACCGTAAAGTCCTTCGCCGCGGCGGCCCGTATTATCCTTGCCCAGCCCTGACCCCAGAACCTGACTTTTCAGTACATCTCATGAAGACCCTCAACGACCTGACGATCCAACTTTACGCCGACGGCGCCGACAAGGCCGGCATCCTCGAACTCTACGCCAAGAGCTACATCAAGGGCCTGACGACCAATCCGACCCTGATGAACAAGGCCGGCATCAAGGACTACGAGGCCTTCTCCAAGGACATCCTCCAGACCGTCAAGTCCAAGCCCATCTCGCTCGAGGTGTTCACCGACGACCTCGTGGACATGAAGCGCCAGGCCCTCAAGATCTCCTCCTGGGGTAGCAACGTCTACACCAAGATCCCGATCACCAATTCCGTCGGCGTCTCCTGCCTCCCGCTGATCAAGGAGCTGGGCAAGGAAGGCGTGAAGCTCAACGTCACCGCCCTTCTCACGCTCAAGCAGGTGCAGGGCGTCGCCGAGGCGCTCAATCCCGCGGTCGCGTCCGTGGTCTCCGTCTTCGCCGGCCGCATCGCCGACACCGGCGTGGATCCGGTCCCGATGATCCGCGCCTGCGGCGCCCTTCTCGAGGGCCACACCAAGGCCGAGTTGCTCTGGGCCAGCACCCGCGAGGTCCTCAACATCTTCCAGGCCCAGGACGCCGGCTGCGCCATCATCACCGTTCCGCACGACATCCTCGCCAAGGCCGCCAAGATGCTCGGCAACGACCTCACCGCCCTGTCGCTCGACACGGTGAAGATGTTCGCCAAGGACGCCGCCGCCGCCGGCTTCAAGCTGTAACGCCCCGTCAGGGAGCCGAAACTCAGGGAGCCGGCCTGACCTTCAGGTCGGCGATGATTTTTTGCGCGAGCTTTGCCGGCAGGGCATAGGACGCCACGCGGCCGGCGTGGGCGATGTTGAGGCCGACGGCGCGGCCGTAGAGGTCGAGCAGTGGGCCGCCGCACTGCCAGGGCTCCAGCACGGTGTCGTGCTGGAGCACGAGGTCGAATTCGTCCGCGCGTTTGCTCACGCCGCTGCCCATGAGATTCATCTGCGCATTGCGGTCGCCCCGGCCGCCGCGGCCACCAGCCCCCGCGACACCGCGACCTCCCCGGCCGGCGGCTTGAGCCTGGGCTGCATTGATCACCGCCTCTCCGGTCAGGGTCACGCTGGTGTCGATGACCTCGGTGCCGCGCTGCAACTGGAGCTTCACCACGCGCCCGGCCGGGAGCTCGCGGATCGCGGCGATGAGTTCCGTCCGCGTCTTCATGGCCTTGCCATCCACCGCCAAAATGGTGTCCCCAGGTTGAATCCCCGCTCGGGCGGAACCGGAACCGGGCACCAGGGTGTCCACAAGCGGTGTTTCGCCTACGGACGAAAAAGTCACCCCGATCAACGCTCGGGGCGGAAGGATCTTTCGCGGAATGCCGCTGATGATGCCGACCGCGTCGGGCACGGTGTCGAGTCCCTGGGTGGCGACCCATTCCCCGGGCGCGGTTTCACCGTCGTTCCAATGCACGGCCGTCAGGCCCTTGGCCTCGATTTTCACCAAAGCCACGTCGTTGTCCTCGTCCGTCGCCAGAATGCGGGCGTCCACGACCCGGCCACTCGCCAGCTTGGCCGTGAGTTTCCCGGCAATGAGCTCGCTTGCCTTCGTCGCGACCAGACCGTCGGCCTCCACGACCGTGCCGAGGGCAACCGCCTTCCCGTCGACCGACACCTCCACGACGGAATTGCGGGCGCCCGTGGAGACGAACTTGAACGCGTCCCGGACCGCCTCTCCATTTTTGCGATAGCTGCCGGTAAGTGCCAGGACGCGAGTGGACTTTTCCTGCGCGGCCAAACCGGGTGCTGCGAGGCAGCCTAAGACTGCGGCAACGATCCAGCCCGCGAGCGGCCTGGGCCGGAGGGCAGAGGACGGAAGGCAGAAGACGGACCGCGGAAGCCCGACGATGGAGAGAATGCGGGGAGATGCTTTTCTCATGGAACAACTCCTCCCCGGCCGCCGCGGCCGGTATTCGGGGTATAGTCCAGGTCGAGCTGCCGGTCCCCTCGCTTGATCGTCACGGTGAGTTTTTCCTCGGTGGCCCCCAGTTGGGTGAGGAAGTCGGCAGGGGACGTGACCGCCTTGCCATTGAACTTCAGGACGACGTCACCGGCCTGCAGTTGGACACGTTGCGCACGGCCCGTGGGGTTGACCGTGTCGATCCTGACGCCCTCGGGGACCACGCTGCCCGTGGCCCCGACGCCGCCACCAGCACCACCCCGACCGCGGCCGCCGGCGGTCAGGACCGGGGTGCCCCAGTTCTCCCCGTTGGCAAGACGAGCCCACGTTTCCATGAAGGTCGTGATCGGCACGTGGAAATTATCCTCCGCCGTCGCACTGATGCTGCTGTGGATGGCGATCACGCGGCCGCTGATGTCGAACAGCGGGCCGCCCGAGTCGCCGCTCAGCAACGTGCAGTCGGTCTGCATGGTCTTCGCGGTCTTCATGATGATGCGCCCGAGCCGGGCGACCACGGGCCGTTGCGGGTCGAAGCCACCGGGATGCCCCAGTGCCACGACCCAATCGCCCAGCCGGGCATCCGTGAGATCGCCGACCGGCGCGAACGGCCAGGGACCGGCATCGGTGATGCGCATGAGGCCTGCATCCATGTCGTGGTCCGTTCCGAGGGTTTTCCCCTTGGCCGTGCGGCCGTCGGGAAACGTGAAGGTCACGTCGCGGTTCGGCGTTCCGCCGACATGGGCAGCCGAAAGGACCAGCCCATCGGCCGAGATCACGACGGCGCTGCCGCTGATGACCGCATTGGAATTTCCGGGACCGCGCAGGGTGACGGCGACAACCGCCGGCGAGACTTGGGCAACGACGAGTTTCACGCGGGTCTCAATGGTCCGAAGCTCGGTGATTGTGGTGGGTGCCGGTTTCCGGAAAACCGCGGAAAGCCGGAGACTGGCAGCCGGCTTGGGCTGGGCCGGGATCGCCGGGACGGCCGGACTGGCCGCCACCACCGGAGCCTCGCCCGCGCTCAAGCCCACCGGCGAAACGAGCAGCACAGCCCCCGCGAAAAAGCGGAAGGCGGCCAAAACGGCACGTTCGCAGAGGGAGCGCATCGAGGTGAAGGACGTGGAGAGCACCGTAGCGGACACAGATTTATTGTCGATAGCCGCAATTCCCGGCCGGGCCGACATTTCACCTAATAAGTGAAATGTGGGCGGAGCCGCGCTTTTCCCGGCGTGGGTCGAGGGGGATCGGCGGGCAAACCCGGGGGCAATTTTGATCTAGCGCGGAGCCGGCGGTTTCCGGCACGCTGGGAACGGTGAACATCCTTTTCGTCAACTACGGCGACTTCACGAGCAACAGCCTGAATCACATCGCCGGGTTCGCAAACACCCTGGCCGGGCAGGGTCACGCCTGCATCGTCGCCGTGCCGTCCGGCGCCGAAACCATTGCCGCCATCCCGGGTCCGCGCTTCCGGCCCGCCCTTTTCGCCGCCCTGCTGGCCAAGCCCGCCGCCTTCCCTGACGGCCGGCCCGCCGACCTGATCCACGCCTGGACCCCGCGCGAGGTCGTGCGCCGCTTTGTCCTCGCTTACCAGCCGTCGGCGCAAGCGCGGCTCGTCATTCACCTCGAGGACAACGAGGACTTCCTCCTCTCCGCGTGGCTGCACGAGCCGGTGGCAACCCTGCTCCAGATGTCCGAGGCTGACCTGGCGGAGAAATCGTCGCTCGGCCTTTCGCATCCGCGGCGTTATCGCCAGCTGCTCCGCGTGGCGGACGGTATCACGCACATCATCGGACCGCTCTCCGAATTCATCCCGGCCGGCGTGCCCACCCTCGAGCTCCCGCCGGGAGTCGACGCCACGCTCTATGCCCCGCAAACGGCCGACCCCGTGCTGCGCCGCGAGCTCGGGCTGCGCGACGGCGAGCGCATCATCACCTTCACGGGCAGCATCACCTTCGCCAACGAGCCGGAGATGCGCGACCTGTACGCCGCCGTCGCCTTGTTGAACGCCCGCGGCACTCCCACCCGGCTGATCCGGACGGGACTGACCTTGCCGGCCTTCCAGGAGCGTCTCTCCCCGGCCGAGCGCGCCGCGGTCATTGAGCTTGGCTTTGTCACCAAGGCGCAGCTCCCGCGCCTGCTCGCGTTGGCGGATGTCCTCGTGCAACCCGGTCGCGCCGGTCCGTTCAACGACTACCGCCTGCCCTCCAAGCTGCCCGAGTTCCTCAGCTCCGGCCGGCCAGTGATCCTGCCCGCCACCAATCTCGGCCGCGTGCTGCGCGACGGCACCGATGCGCTGTTGCTCCGCACCGGGTCCCCGGAGGAAATCGCCGACCTCTGCGCCCGCGTATTCCAGGACAAGACCCTCGCAAAAAAGCTCGGCGAAAATGCCGCCGCCTTCGCCCGCCAGCATTTTGATCCGGCGGCCATCGGCGCCCGGCTCGAAAAATTCTACGCGCAGCTGTTGGCGGAACCGTCCCGACCCGGCACCACCGCCGGACTCGCCGAGGGCGAATCGGAGATCTCGCTGGTCCTCCGCCAGCTCGCCGCCCGCGCCGGCGATCCCGCCGGCGCCGCAATCGCAGGCGACCTCGTGCCGCTGGTGGCTTCCCTCGAGCGCGGCGACGCCAGCCGCGCCGAACACGCCCGGCTCGAACGCGACGCCGCCCACTGGCGCAAGCACCGCGAGCTCGCAGAACAGCACGCCGCCCAATGCGAGGAAAAGGCCCGGCTCGCCGGCGAACACGCCACGCATCTCGAGAGCCAGCTCAAGCTCGCCACCGACCACACCCACCATCTGGAAGGCCGACTCCGGCTCGCCGAGCAGCACACGCTCAATCTCACCGGCGAACTCAAGGCCGCCCAGGCCCAGTTGCGCGAGCTCGAGGCCCGGTACACCGAGGAGGCACGCCTGACCCGCCAGCACATCGACAACCTTGAGCAGATCCGCGACGCGCTGCAGCGCCGGGTCAACGAACTCGACGCACATCTCGCCACGGCCACCCAGGCTCGCGACGCCGCGCACGCGCGCGTGCGCAACATGCAGAAGAGCTTCTCCTGGCAGGTCACCCAGCCGCTCCGCTGGCTGCGCCGCAACGTGGTCGATCCCTTCACCCGGCCCAAGGCCCACCTCTCGACTCCCACCTCCCACGTCCCGCCTTCCGTCCCTCCCGCCTCCCCCCTCCCGCCTCCCGCCTCGGCAGACGCCGCCGGCGTCGCGGTCTGGCACAGTGTCGATTACCCTCAGAGCTGGAGCCTGCCGCCCCGCACCCACGTTTTCCGCGGCTGGTGTTTTGCGGACGACGCCCGGAAACTTTCCGGCATCCGCGCCGTGCTGCCCGACCGGATTGTCGAGGGCACCTACGGACTCAAGCGCCTCGATGTCCTCGCCTCGGTCCGCGACAAAAAGCAGGCCGAGTACTGCGGCTGGCGACTCGAGCTCGAGCTGCGCGAGGGCGATACGTTGCTCGACCTCGAGACGAAGGATGGCGATGGCCGCTGGCATCGCTTTTTCCACGCCGATCTCAAGGTCGGCGAAGGCCTGGGCGCGCTCGACCTCACCTCGTACGAAAAGTGGATCGAGGTATATGACCGCCTCACCCCCGAGCGCCTGAAGGCGCAGGCCGCAGAATCCACCCGCTTCGCCACCAAGCCGCTCATCTCCGTAATCGTTCCGGTCTACAATACTCCCGAGCGCTGGCTCGTGAAGGCCGTCGAGTCCGTCCGCCAGCAATCCTACCCGAACTGGGAACTCTGCCTCGCCGACGATGCCTCGCCGCAGGCCCACGTCCGCCCTCTCTTGGAAAAAATCGCGGCGACGGATCCCCGGATCAAGGTCACCTTCCGCGAAAAGAACGGCCATATCTCCGAGTGCTCCAATTCCGCGCTCACCTTGGCCACCGGTGAATTCATCGCCCTGCTCGACCACGACGACGAGCTGACACCCGACGCGCTGTTCGAGGTCGTGAGCCTGATCAACGCCCGGCCCGACACCGATTACATCTACAGCGACGAGGACAAGATCGACGAGGACGGACGCCGTCATGAGCCGTACTTCAAGCCGGACTATCTGCCCGACCTGTTCCTCGCCCAGAACTACACCTCGCATCTCTCCGTCTACCGCAACGCGCTCGTCCGCGAGGTCGGCGGCTTCCGCCAGGGCTACGAGGGCAGCCAGGATTGGGATCTCGCGCTGCGCGTGGTCGACCGCTCCGCCCCCGGCCGCATCCGGCACATCCCGAAGGTGCTCTACCACTGGCGTGCCATTCCCGGCTCCACCGCCCTGTTGATCAGCGAAAAGAATTATCCGCTCAAGGCCGCCCGGCGCGCGCTGACCGATCACTTCGCCCGCCTCGGCCAACCCGTGACGCTCGAGCACGTCCCCGGCGACCACTGGCGCGTCCGCTATCCGCTCCCGGCCCAGCCGCCTTCCGTCACGCTCATCATCCCGACGCGCAACGGCCTGAAATTCCTCCAGCGCTGCATCGACAGCATCCTCGAAAAGACCGCCTACCCCTCGTTCGAGGTGCTCGTGATGGACAACGGCTCCGACGATCCGGCCACCCTCGCCTATCTGCGCACGCTTTCTGACGGCACTCATCCGCACCTGCGCCCCGGCCACACCGCCCGCGTCATCCGCCACGACGCGCCCTTCAACTATTCAGCCATCAACAACCGCGGCGCCCAGGAGGCACGCGGCGAGATCGTCGGCCTGCTCAACAACGACCTTGAGGTGATCCACCCCGATTGGCTCGACGAGATGGTCGCGCAGGCCGTCCGTCCCGGGATCGGCTGCGTCGGAGCGATGCTCTATTATCCCAACGACACCATCCAGCACGCCGGGGTGGTCGTCGGCCTCGGCGGCGTCGCCGGCCATGCCTTCCGCGATTTCCCCCGCGCCACCCACGGCAAGTTCAACCGCGCCCGGCTCGTCCAGAACTACAGCGCGGTCACCGCCGCGTGCCTGCTCGTCCGCAAGTCGACCTACGAAAAGGTCGGCGGCCTCGACGAAAAGGAACTGGCCGTGGCGTTCAACGACATCGACTTCTGCCTGAAGGTACAGGCCGCCGGCTTCCGCAACCTCTGGACGCCGTTCGCCGAGCTCTACCACCACGAGTCCGCGACCCGCGGCGCCGACGACAACCCCGAGAAGGCCGAGCGTTTCCGCCGCGAGGTCGAGACGATGATGCTGCGCTGGGGCCCCGTGCTCACCAGCGACCCGGCGTACAACCCGAACCTCACGCTCGAGCTGAACGACTTCTCGCTCGCCGTCCCACCGCGCGCCTCGCGGCCGTAGCCACGCCATGTCCGCCGCCGCCGAAGACGAACTCACAAAACTCCGCGCGCAACTCGCCGAAGTCACCCGGCGCGAGGCGAAGTACCGGCTGGAAAGCGTGCAGGACTATCTCGAACTTCAGGCCCGCCTGCGGACGCTCAGCGCGACGATCGGCGAACGGGGAACCTACATCCACCAGCTGCACCTCGACGAACTCGCCCGGAAGGGCGAGCTGGAGGCCGCGACCGCCGACCTCGAGGCGCTCGTCTGGATGCTGCAAGCCGCGGAAACC
>CAIYFD010000126.1 GCA_903925425.1 uncultured Opitutia bacterium
ACACTCTTTCCCTACACGACGCTCTTCCGATCTCGCACCGAGCACATCTGCATCTCCAGCCGCGACCGCCAACGCACCCCCCTCCCGCCCGCCCTCGCCGCCTGGGTGCGCGGGGGCTGAACGCCCCGCCCTCCCAAGCTTTGGCCCCGACGTTCAAGACCCCCGACCAACCGAATGTTAGCCTGTACGATCCAATGCCTCCTTCTCCTATGAAAAACCCCCGACGCTCTCCGCTTAGTCTTACCTCCCTCGCCGCCGCCTTCTGCCTGACCGCGGCTGTGCTTTCCGCCCAGGCCCCCGCGCCCGCACCCGCAGCTGCTCCCGGGGCCGCCCCGGCCGCCGGCCGCGCTGGTGGCGGTGGCGGTGCCGGTGGCGGTGGCGGTGCCGGTGGTCGTGGCGGCCGCGGCGGCGCGCCCTCGCCCGTCGTGAATGCCGATCGCACGATCACCTTCAACTATCAGGCACCCAGTGCCACGAAGGTGACGATCGGCGGCGAGCTCGACGGCAAAAGCCATGACTTGGTCAAGGGCGACACCGGCCTCTGGAGCGTGACCATCGGGCCGCTCGTCCCCGACATCTACACCTACACCTTCAACGTCGACGGCGTCGTCGCCCTCGATCCGCGCAACTACAACACCAAGTACGGCAACGGCGGCTTCCCATCCGCCACGGTCGTGCAGGTCCCCGGCGACGGTCCGCAGTTCTACGACATCAAGGACGTGCCCCATGGCGAGGTCCGCATCCTGCCTTACGTCTCGAAGACCATGGGCGGGCTGGCCCGCACGGTTTGGATCTACACACCTCCCGGTTACGACAAGGGAAAGAATTATCCCGTGCTCTATCTGCTCCACGGCGCCGGTGACATCGAGTCCGGCTGGACCATGATCGGCCGGGCCAACAACATCGTCGACAACCTCATCGCCGAGAAGAAAGCGGTGCCGATGGTTATCGTCATGCCCCTCGGCAACGCCGCGCAAAGCTTCTGGGGTGGCCCCGCCAAGACCGCGGCCAATCCCGCTCCCGCCGCCGCTGCAGCTCCCCGTGCCGGTGCGGCCGCCGCCCCCGCGCCCGTCGCCGCCACTGGTACCGCGCCTGCCACTCCGGCCGCACCGGCCGCTGGCGCCGCCCCCGGTCGCGGTGGTGCCGCCGCCGGTCCCGCCACGCTCCAGCTCTTCAGCCGCGAAGTTATCGAGGAGCTCATCCCGCTGATCGAAAAGAACTACAAGGTCTCAAAGAAGGCGGATGATCGCGCCATTTCCGGTATGTCCATGGGCGGTGGCCAATCCATCAACATCGCCTTCAGCCGGCCCGACCTTTTCCGCTACGTCGGGCTCATGAGCCCCGCCGCAAACGGGAACATCGACACGCAATACCCGGCCTTCGTGAAGGACCCCGCCGCCATCAACAAGCAGTTCAAGGTGCTCTGGATGGGCCTGGGCAAGGACGACACCCTCGTGGGCGCCGGCGCCAAGGCCCTCGATGCCGCCCTGACCAAGGACGGCATCAAGCACGACTTTGTTCTGGGCGAGGGCCGCCACGAATGGACCGTCTGGCGCAACCACCTCCGCGATTTCGCTCCGCTGCTGTTCAAGAAGTGAAGGCAGGGCGGAGATGTCATCTCCGCAGTAATTATTGCCGGCAAGGGCCTCCGCCCTTGCCGGTTTTTTTGCGATCTGCGGGACCCCTCGGCGGCCTTCTCTCCCCATGGAAAACCAAACTCCGTCGTTTCGGCACGCGCCACCTCGCGGCATGAGGCAACCCGGCCCGCGGCGACGGTGTGATCCTCTTCACGCCGCCGCGGTCTTCGCCTCGGTCGACTGGGACCACTACGGGTGATCGCGTTTCAGCCGGTTGCTCAAGTCCATCGACTAAGGACAGCCACCCGCAGCGCGGCGCGGTTGACCTTGCCTTGGGCGTTGCGCGGCCAGTCGGGCAGCACGACATAGCGCTTGGGCCGCTTGAACGGAGCGAGCGTGGAGAGCAGGCCGGAGATTTCCGCGGGATCCAGCGGTGCCGCCCCTGACGGATAACAGGCCACCACCGCCTCGCCCCACTCGGGGTCGGGCACGCCGATTACCACCACATCAGTGAACAGGCCGGTGGCGCGCAGCGCAGTCTCGACCTCCTCGGGCTGCACTTTTTTACCGCCGGTGATGATGACCGCATCACGGCGCCCGAGCAGCTGGACCCGCCCGGAGGAATCAATGCTGCCGGCATCCGAGGTCACCAAGACTCGGTTCTGGGTTTCCTCCGGCCAGTAGCCGCGGAACACCGAATCACCCGTGATCGTCACCGCGCCCTCGGCGTTGATCACCAGCCGGGCATGCGGCATCGCCCGCCCGGCACTGCGATCACCGCCCGCGAACTCCTCCGGCAATTGGGCGGCCACCATGGCCATCGTCTCGGTCAGGCCGTAGCCAAGCGACACCGGCAGCCGTGCCTGCGCTGCCGCAGCCACGAGTTCCGGCCAGACCGGGCCACCCCCAACCGAGATCACCCGGAACCGACGCAGCCAATCGACCGCGGACGGTGAGCCGAGCAGCCGTTGCAGCTGGGTCGGGACCAGTGAGAGAAACCAATCTCCCGGCTCAAGCGCCGGTCGCTGGCCCGAGACCAAATCATCCCAACTCCACGGCCGGTACTCGCCGCCGGTCAGTGCACAACGCATCCAGGCCATCAGGCCGCTGACATGATGCAACGGGAGCAGGCCAACCGCATGAACGCGCCCGACACCGAAATGCCCCGTGAAGCCGCCCACCGCCGCCGCTATCGTGTCCTGATCGTGCCGGGCAAACCGGATCCGGCCGCTGCTCCCGCCGGTGGGGACGGCAAGCCAGGCTTGCCGGAGGGCTGAGGACGGAGGGCGGAGGGCAGACCGGACCAGCTCATCAAGAACCGCCCGCTCGGCCGCTCCCCAGTTGGGATCGGCGAGGAAGACCGGGCCGGTGCCAGCCACCGCCGCGGCGAAAGCGGACATGAACCGGACGGGATCGCGTTCGCACACGACGACCGGCGCCCCCGCTGGAATCTCATCCAAGAGATGACGCTCCGCCGTCGCTTGGAGGAGTTGTGCTAGCTCAGCGCGTTCCATACGGCCTCCGGGTTCAGACGCTCGACATCCTCGCGGTACAGGAACGGCGCGGCCAGAGGACCATCAAAACGGGAATCCGCGAAGAGGGGCGCCACGCCAAAGCCGAGGGCCCGGGGCTTGGTCGCGGTCGGCTCGCGCCAGGCAAACGCGGCGCGCAGCGCCGCCTGCATCCCGACCGCTGTCTCGAGTGCCGACGAAAAAACCACGGAGGCCTTGGCCTTTTCCAGTTGGACAAGCGACCCGGCGAGATCGCCGTGCAACGTGGGTTTCACGACAAAAACTCCCGGCCAGCCGGCCCCGATCCACCGCTCTACATCGCCATCGCCGGCCAGCGATTCATCCAGCGCAATCGGCGTCGGAAAACTCCCCGCCAATCCCAACAGCAGATCATCCTCCTTGGACAGCCGGCCCCCGACCTGCGAAGCCCGCAGGGCGAAGCAAGGTTGCTCCACAAACTCCACCGGCCGTTCGGCGCAGCGCTCCAGCCAACGCTCCGCGGTGCGCCGATCCCAGGCACCATTGGCGTCAAGCCGCAGCCTCGCGCCCTCGGGCAGCAGGGCGCACAGGTCGTCAAGGAGCACGAGCTCGTCCGCCGCATCACCCACCCCGACCTTCCATTTGAAGGTGCGGAAACCCGCCTCGGACCGGACCGGCACCATCGCCAAGGCCGCTTTCCCCGCCGGCAACAGCGCCGCCACGGGGAGGTGGGGCGGCAAGGCAGTCTTGTCCGCCGCAGACCCGGCGCAGGCGGAGCCCAGCGCCCGTCTCAAACAAGGCATCGCCGGCGGAACCGCATCCAAGGCAACGGTCTCGATCCGCTCGCCCATCCCACTCAGAAACCCGGCCTCCTCCTCCACGGTCTCCGGCCCAAATCCCGGCACCGGGGCGGCCTCACCCCACCCGACCCGGCCGGATGCGTCCTCCAGGCGGACAATCACACCCTCCCGCACCGTCCAGACCCCATGCGCCGTCCGCACCGGGCCCCGGAAGGGCAACGCATAGCGACGATACTGCAGGAGGAACCGCACCCGCAGACCGTTTAACCACCCATTCCGCGGATCAATCCCCGATGCCACGTGTTTCAAGAAATAATTTGCCCAAATCGCGCGGCCGCTTATTCCGTTCACGGCAACTCATGACAAAGGTTGCCAAGAAAAACTCCGCCGCCGACATCGATGCGGCCAGCTACCTCCCGGTCGACGCGTTCTTCCGCGCGAACCTCCCCACGGCCCTTACGTTCGACGACGTCTCGCTGGCCACGCTCTACTCGGACATCCTGCCCAGGGACGCCGACACCTCCACCGCGCTGAGCGAGGCGCTCAAGCTCCCGATCCCGATTATTTCGTCGGACATGGACACGGTCACCGAGGCGCGCATGGCCACGGCCATGGCCCTGAACGGCGGCCTGGGCCTCATCCATTACAACATGGGATCCAAGGACCAGGTGAAGGAGGTCGCCCGGGTGAAGCGCCATATCCACGGCCTCATCCAGGATCCGATCACTGTCACGCCCGACCAGCTGATCGGCGACGTCATCGCGATGATCGAGCAGCGCAAGTTCGCCTTCAGCACCTTCCCGGTGGTGGACGAAACCGGCAACCTCGTCGGCCTGCTCTCCGGCAACGTGGTCAAGGACCGCTACAAGTCGAAGTCCGTGCAACAGGTCATGACCCCGCGCAAGTCGCTCATCACCGAAAAGCACCGGGCCGTGGCCAATGACCCGATCAAGGCTGCGGACCAGTTCTTCACCCGCCATGTCGGCATCAACAAGATGCTCGTTGTCGACGACGCCGGAAAACTCCGCGGGCTCGTGACCGAGTCGGACGTGGTCCGCATCACCGCCGAGTCAAAGACCAATCGCAAACCCGCCCGCGATTCCGAATTTCGCCTCGTCGTCGGCGCCGCCCTTTCCCCGGTGCGCAAGCCCGACGGCTCACTCGACCGGGACAGCATCCTCGAACATGTCGCCAACCTGATGGATGAGCATGTCGATGCCATCGCCGTCTCCACCGCCCATGGCCACACCAAGGGCGTCGGCGACGTGGTGAAGCTCGTCCGAAGCGCCCACCGCAACGTCACGCTGATCGCCGGCAATGTCACCAGCGCCGAGGGCGTGGCCTACCTCGCCGACTGCGGCGCCGATGCCATCAAGGTCGGTCAGGGCCCGGGCTCGATCTGCACCACCCGCATCGTCGCCGGCGTGGGCATTCCCCAGCTCACCGCGCTGCATGTCGCCGCTTCGGGCAATCGCAGCCGCAAGGTCCATCTCATCGCCGACGGCGGCATCACGAAGAGCGGCGATATCGTCAAGGCCCTCACCATCGCCGACGCCGTCATCCTCGGCGGCCTGCTCGCGGGTTGCCGCGAGGCGCCCGGCGAAATCATGGAAATCGGCGGCAAGTTCTACAAACAGTACCGCGGCATGGGATCGCTCGCCGCGATGAAGGCCGGCAGCGCCGCCCGCTACGGACACGACAAAGCCGACCGTTCCCGCAAAGTCGCCGCCGAGGGCATTGAGGCCCTGAAGGAAGTCAGCGGCTACGTGGACGAGGTCCTCGCCAACCTCGTCGGCGGACTCCAGAGCGGCATGGGCTACCTTGGCGCCGCGAACCTGCCCCAGCTCCGCGCCAAGGCCCGCTTCATCCGCGTCAGCCCGGCCGGCCAGAAAGAGGCCGCCCCGCACGATGTGGTCGAGGTCTCGACCCGCGCGAGCGGGGTGTGAGGTCCGCCGCCGTCTGGATTTTCCGGTTGCGCTGGGGGCGCTTCCTGCGTTTTCCCTTTCCGGCAACAGGGGTGCTTCCACCGGGACCCGCTTCGGTTGCCGAGAATTTCTTCCGCAACCATGTCCCTTCCCACTTTCTCCAGCCAGCTCATCGCTGACGTCGGCATTTCGCTTGGCGACGAAGGCAAGGGCCGGCTCATCCCCGAGGTCGCCGATGAACTGCGCGGCACGCACGCCCCGGTCTCGGTGGTCCTGAAGGTCAACGGCGGCGCCAACTCGGGCCACACCGCCGGGGGCATCAAACTCAATCTCCTGCCCGCCGGTGTGGTCGTGCGCGACGCCGCCCATCTCTGCATCGGCGCCGGCGTCGTGGCCGACCCGCGCAAGATCTGGTGGGAAACCCGCCCGCTCGAAAAGAAGGGCCACGCCATCCTCTCCCGCCTGCTGATCGACGAGCGCACTCTGGTGTCGGACCTCACCCACCGCCTGCTCGACCTCGCGTGGGAGGACTACCGGGTCAACGTCCTCACCGAGGAGCCCCGCGGCTCCACCGGGCGCGGCATCACCCCGGCCTACCTCGACGAGGTCGGCCAGCAGCAGATCACCTACGCCGATTTCCTCGGTGGCCCGAATTTCTTCTCACGCAAGCTGGCCCAACGCGCCGACCGCGCATGCCGTACCATCCAGCACGTCTGCCGGGTCAGCGAGACAACCTGGAACGGTTTCTTCGACAAGCTCACCGTAGCCGAGCAGCGCGCCAACGCCGAGGCCATCGAGCTCGGGGTGTTTGCCAAGGACGAGTTCGACTTCAGCCAGTTTCGCGGGACCGCGCCCTTCACGCTCAACCTCGAGGCGCTCACCACGACCTACTGGCAGGCCGGCACCGCGCTCGCAAAAAACATCGGCGAGGTCCGCGAGCTCATCCTGCGCGAGCTCGCCGCCGGCCACACCGTCATTGGTGAATTCGGCCAGGCCTACTGGCTCGACAAACGCCACGGTTTCTCGCCGAACGTCACCGCCTCGCACACCTACACGCCGGAATTCTTCGAGAGCGCAGGTATCCCGGTGCAGCGCATCCACACCTTCGGCGTGGCCAAGGCCTACGACACCAAGGTCGGCACCCACACGTTCCTGACGCAGATGGACGACACCCACCCGCTCACGGCGCGCCTCAAGCAGATCGAGTTCGGCACCAGCACCGGCCGGCAGCGCATGGTCGGCTGGTATGATGCCGTGGAAAAGGGCGACGCCCTCCGCTACGGCGGCTTCCAGGACCTGATGATCAACAAGCTCGACGCGCTCACCCACGCCGGTGAATGGAAGGGCGAGCTCCTGATCTGCACCGCATACGAGGACGCCGCCGGCCAACGCTACCCACACGTGCCGCGTAACGAGGCCGTGCGCCGCACCCTCCGCCCCGTGTACACCAAGCACCCCGGTTGGACCGAGGACGTCTCCCAAGTGCGGAAATTCGCCGACCTGCCGCGCAACGCCCAGCTCTACGTCGCCGCGATGGTGCGCAGCCTGGTGGATGTGGCCTACGGCACGGGCGCCCGGCCCTCCACCCTGCCCAATCTGCGTTATCTCGGCGTCGGCCCGGAGCCTTCGCAGATCATCAAGGACGTGCCGGCGACGGCGGAGTTGATCCGGTTGACGTGATCCCGGGTAGGGCTGACTCGGTGAGTCAGCCGCGAGTGACGAGAAAATGATCACGGCTGAGGCACCGCCTCAGCCCTACCTCGATCCACCGCGGTCAATCCGCGCTCATCCGCCGGCCATCACCGGCCGGAACCCCGCCTCGCGGAGGATGCGGGCGACGTTCTCACGCTGGTCGCCCTGGATCTCGATCGC
>CAIYFD010000127.1 GCA_903925425.1 uncultured Opitutia bacterium
CAAGAAGAAGCCCGCCGCGAAGAAGAAAGCCCCGGCCAAGAAGCCGGCCGCGAAGAAAAAGAGCCGAAAGTAAGGCCGCCCTTAGCCTCGCCGCCCGTCTGAGGCATCATGGGAGCGGAAATGGCGCCTCAGGAAGGTTTTGCCGGAACCACTCTTCAGGTGCCGCTCAAACGACTTGGCTGAGGTTTCTGAAGCGAATCCTACGTAACAGACAAGCACCCATGGCTTGAGTCCGCGGGTGTAGACGGATCGACCTTCATGGTGAGCTTGAAGTCGGCAGCGCAGATCGGCGGTTTCCCCGACATAGTGTCGGTCGCAAGCATGGACGCTTTGGATCAAGGAGACGTAGTGCATCACCGGGAGAACGGAGAAAAGCACTCCGATCTTTCACTCGATCTGCGTTTTTCGACAGTTGCGGATCGAAATGCCGGCCTTCGCAGACTATGGCCCGCAGCCTTCGTCCGTGCCTCAGCTGGCGCAGCCAGCCGTAGGCTCGGCGAAGGCTGGCGGAGAGGGAGGGATTCGAACCCCCGGTTCCCTTGCGAGAACACGTGCTTTCCAAGCACGCGCATTCGACCACTCTGCCACCTCTCCGGTGTGCCCCGGGCTGGCGTGTTTCCACAACCTACCCGACTGGCGAAGGGGCCAAACAAAGGTTTAAGCCGTTTCCCGGGTCAACGGAAAATCTGGGCAACCCGAGACGAAGGTTGCCGCCCCTCTTGTTATTCGTGGGCCTGCCGCAGGCTGCCGGCGTGGCGGCGGCCGACCTTTTCCCTCCGAACTGGTATAAATGTGCCGAATTGCTGCCCGACCGGCGGGGTTTCAAACTTTTTCCGAGCCCAGCCATCGCCCTGAGATTCAGTAAATTCCGAAGTCCGGGCATCGGGTTTGCTGTTAGCACAAATCTGTCACCCAAAACCCTCTTGCCCGGCTTCCCTCGGATGGTACGGTCCGGCGGTTTACGAGCCTTACAAACGACCCAATCATGGTAACCGCGAACACCGAGCTGGCCTACAACAGCAAGATCGAGGGCGAAGTGATCGTCTCGCGGGCGGATGCCGTGATTAACTGGATCCGCACCAACTCGATGTGGCCGATGCCGATGGGCCTGGCCTGCTGCGCGATCGAGCTGATGGCCACGGCGTCGTCGCGTTTCGATATCGCCCGCTTCGGGGCCGAGGTCATGCGCTTCTCCCCCCGGCAGTCCGACTGCATGATCGTGGCCGGCACCGTGACCTACAAGATGGCCTCGTCGGTTCGCCGGATCTACGACCAGATGGCCGAGCCGAAGTGGGTGATTGCCATGGGTGCCTGCGCCAGCACGGGCGGCATGTACCGCAGCTACGCGACCCTGCAGGGAGTGGACCGGATCATTCCGGTCGACGTTTACGTCAGCGGCTGCCCGCCGCGGCCCGAGGCGCTGCTCGATGCCCTGATGAAGCTCCAGACCAAGGTGAAACGCGAGCGCTCGGCCGCGAAGCTCTTCACGGCCTGATCCTCTTTCCGACCCGCGCAATGTCCGCCCCAGCCGCCGTCCTGACCGCCCTCCGGGAGAAATTCCCCCGGGTGGCCGAGCGCGCCAGCTTGGACCATCCGGCGTGCAACGTCCCGCTCGACGAGCTGCTGGCCGTGCTGGGTTTCCTGCGCGATGAACAGGGTTACGACATGCTGGCCGATATGACGGCGGTCGACTGGGCTGAGGGCGCCTCGCCGCGTTTCACCGTCGTTTATCACCTGTTCTCCACCACCGGGCACGACTATGTGCGTGTGACCGCCCCCTGCGCGGGTGACACCGAGCCAGTGGCCCCGAGCGCGACCGCCCTGTGGCCCGGCGCCAACTGGCACGAGCGCGAGGCCTACGACATGTTCGGCATCCGCTTCGAGGGGCATCCGGACCTGCGTCGCATCCTGATGTGGGACGGTTATCCGCATTTCCCGCTGCGCAAGGATTTCCCCCTGGCCGGCATCGAGACCGTCCTGCCCGACCCCGAGGTCGCGGCCGAGACCGGCACCAAGGTCATTTCCGCCCCGATGGCCGGTGGCCCGTTTGTCGCCTCGGCGGGCGAAATGAACCTCACCGAGGCTGAGCCGCGCGCCAAGGACCAGAGCTGGAACGAAAAGAAGGAGAAACCGGAGTAATGGCCACCGAGATGAACATTGCCGACAGTGCCGCCCGGGCCGGAGCTCGCCCTGAGCCGGTCGAAGGGTTCGACACCGAGAAGATGTCGCTCTCGATGGGCCCGTCGCATCCGTCCACCCACGGCGTGCTCCGCCTGCAGATGGAGCTCGATGGCGAGATCCTGACGAAGTGCGACCCGGTCATCGGCTACCTCCACCGCGGCGACGAGAAGATCGCCGAGAACATGACCTACAACCAGTTCGTGCCCTACACGGACCGGTTGGATTACCTCGCGCCGCTGGCGAACAACATGGCCTACGCCATTGCGGTCGAGCGCCTCGCCAAGCTCGAGGTGCCGGCCCGCTGCCAGGCGATCCGCGTGATCACGGCGGAAATGGCCCGCATCTCGGCCCATCTGCTCGGCCTCGGCGCCTTCGGCATCGATACCGGGGCCTGGACGGTGTTCATGTACGCGTTCACCGAGCGCGAGAAACTCTACACGCTCTTTGAGGAGCTGACCGGCGCGCGCTTCACCACCAGCTATGCCCGCATCGGCGGCGTGGCGCGCGACGTGCCCGAGGGCTGGACGCAGAAGGTGGACAAGTTCTGCGACCAGTTCCTGCCCATCCTCGAGGAGATCCTCGCGCTGCTCACCCGGAACAAGATCTTCATGGACCGCACGGTCGGGGTCGGCGTCATCTCCAAGGAGGACGCGATCGCTTACGGCCTCAC
>CAIYFD010000128.1 GCA_903925425.1 uncultured Opitutia bacterium
ATGATCCTTCGCAAAAAACTCATCGCTGGTAACTGGAAGATGAACAAGACGGGCGCCGATGCGCTCACGCTCGTGCAGGAGATCGCCGCGGCGATCGGCAAGCAGCCCGACGTCGACGTGGTCCTCTGCCCGCCGTTCACGGCGCTGGCGGCGGTCGCCCCGCTGCTCGACGGCACGTTGCTCAAGCTCGGCGCCCAGAACATGCACCCCGAGGCGAGCGGCGCTTTCACCGGCGAGATCTCGGCCCCGATGCTGCGCGAGTTTTTTGCGACGCACGTCATCCTCGGTCACAGCGAGCGCCGGGCGTATTTCGGCGAAACCGACGCCTTCATCAATCAGAAGGTCCTTACCGCCCTGAAGAACCAGCTCCGGCCGATCCTCTGCGTGGGCGAGACCCTCGCCGAGCGCGAGTCCGGTAGCACCCTCAAGGTGGTGCAGACCCAGACCGAGAAGGGTCTGGAGGGTGTCTCCAAGGAGCAGGCCGCCAGCCTCATCGTTGCCTACGAGCCCGTCTGGGCCATCGGCACCGGCAAGGTCGCCACGACCGAGCAGGCGCAGGAAGTGCATGCCTTCATCCGCGATCTCCTGACGAAGCTCTTCGGCGAGCCGGTGGCGCAGAAGGTCCGCATTCTTTACGGCGGCTCCATGAAGCCGGCCAACGCGCCCGAGCTTCTCGCCCAAAAGGACATCGACGGCGGACTGATCGGCGGCGCGAGCCTCGAGGCCCGCAGCTTCATTGAGTTGGTCAAGGCGGCCGCGGCGGCCAAGTAGTCGCGGGAGCGAATTGTGATCGGAGGTAGGGCTGAGGCGGCTTGGCTCGGCGAAGCCACGAGGCGAAGACGGCGGCCTCAGCCGCGATTTTTTCGATCCCGGCTGAGGCCCCGCCTCAGCCCTACCTCTCGGGCCTCACTCCGCCGGCGTGATCTGCTCGATCTCGACCTTGAGCGGGACGCCGGGTGCGCAGTCGGCGCGCAGGGCCACGAAGCGGTCGCGGTAACGGTCGAAGATGGGCCAGAGCGCGGTGCGGTCGGTCGCCGGCAAAGGCAGCTGGTCGAGGGCGGCGCGCGAATGAAAGCCGAACCGGCCCTCACTCATGTCGGGCGGCAGATAGGTGATCGGCTTGCGGGCGCGGAAGAGGAACATCAGCCAATGGGATTCCCCCTCGTAGGCCTTTTCGGCGATCATGGCGAAAAGATGCAGGTCGGCGATCGTGAGCTCGAGGCCGGTCTCTTCGCGGGTCTCGCGGACTGCGCACTCGAACGGCGACTCTCCGGTCGCCAGCTCGAGTTTGCCCCCGATCGGACTCCAGACGCCCAGATTGGGCGGTTTGGCCCGCAGGAGCAGCAGCTGTTCGCCGGCGGCATTCTCGAGGAAGACCAGGACGGCGAGCTTGTAGGGGATGGCGGGGGACATGCGGGGAGGGCCGGGGAGTTTGAGCGTGACGGCCCGCCGGGCTCCGACAACGATTTTCCCCGACCTCGCGCATGAATACCCGCCTCCTGCTGTGCTTCGTGTTGGCGCTCCTCGCTGGTTGCCGCAGTCCGGCCGCCGCCCGGAAGAAGCCGCCCGCCGATCCGGCGGAGACGAAGGTGAAGCTTTATTCGGAGGCGCTGACGGCGCGTGATGCCGGTGACTTGGAAACGGCCAAGGCCAGGCTCCAATCGCTCCTGGAGATTTCGCCCAATGACTCCGGTGTGCAGCGCCTCCTCACACTCGTGGAAGCGGCACTCGTGGCGCCCAAGCCCGTGACCCCGCCGGCACCGCCCGTGGTCAGCGCTCCCGTGGTCATGGCACCTGCGGTCCGTTCCACCCCTGTGGCGGCGGTCCCGGCCATGCCGGCCCCGGCGGCGGCCACGTCGCGTCCCGCGGCGTTGACGCCGGTGGCCGCCGTTCCTTCCGCGCCGGTCGCCAGGCCCAATTCCACCCCGGCTGTCGCGTCCGGCGTGATGCCGACGGTGATCGAGGAGCCTGAGCCCAATGCGGCGCCCCGTTCCGCCCCGGATTCACGCACCCAGGCGCTGGTCCGGGTGGAGGCGATCGGCGCCGCGTTGGCCGCGGTTCCCGAGGAGGCCCGCACCGAAAAACTGATGGCCTATGTTCAGGCCCAGCGCGCCTGGGCCGCGGAATACGCCAAGGAAGGTAATTTCCTCATCGCGGTGGGCACCCTGGACGCCGCGCTGGCCACGATCCGGCTTTCCACCGAGGAGCTGCGGGCCGAACGCGCCCAATATGTCGAGGAGGACGTGAAGTCGCGGGC
>CAIYFD010000129.1 GCA_903925425.1 uncultured Opitutia bacterium
CTGCTTGTCGAGGGGGCGCTCCCGCGGGTCCTGCACGCTCAGGCCGGCGGCGATCACGAGGACCTCGCGCAGCGCCTTCTCCGTCCGGGCCTGCAACACCATGCGCCCAACCGTCGGATCGACAGGGAGGCGGGCCAACTCACGGCCCAGGGCCGTGAGTTGCGAGGGCAGAGGGCAGAGGGCAGAAGGCGGACCGGATGGATCTGGGCTGTCCTCCGTTTTCCGTCCGCCGTCCTCGGAACTCGGCGCGATGGCGCCGAGTTCCTCCAGCAGCGCATACCCCGCGCGGATGGATTTCGCCGCGGGCATGTTGAGGAATGGGAACCGCTCGATATCGCCCAGCCCGAAGGCTTTCATCCGCAGGATCACGTCCGCGAGGTTGGCGCGCTGGATCTCGGGCTGGGTGAAGCGCGGGCGCTCGAGGAAATCCTTCTCCGAATAGAGCCGGATGCAGACGCCGTCGGCCACGCGGCCGCTGCGACCCTTGCGCTGGTCCGCGCTGGACTGTGCGACCGGCTCGATTGGCAGGCGCCGGGTCCGCGCCTGCGGGGCGTAGCGGCTGATGCGGGCCAGCCCGGTGTCGACCACGAAGCGGATGCCGGGAATCGTGAGCGAGGTCTCGGCGATGTTGGTGGCGACAACGATCTTCCGGCGCTGCGACGAGGCGAAGACGCGCTGCTGCTCGGCATTCGTGAGCCGCCCGAACAGCGGCACGATCTCGGGCCGGGAATTCAGGCGGGCAAAACGGCCGTCGAGCAGGTCGGTGACATCGCGGATGTCGCGCTCGCTCGGCAGAAACACCAGCACGTCGCCCGCGTCGCTCTCGCGCATGATACGCTCGACGGATTCCACGGCGCCGTCGATGTAGTGCACGGCCTCGGCTTTCGCCGGGGCTTCGTCGGAGTCGTCATCCCGCCCCAGTTCGTCCAGCGGGGCATAGATCACCTCGACCGGAAACGTGCGGCCCTCGACCGTGATCACGGGCGCGTCGTCGAAGGCCACGCTGAAGGCGGCGGTGTCGATCGTGGCGGAGGTGATGATGATCTTCAGGTCGGGCCGCCGGAAGCGCAGGTTGCGCAGATGGCCGAGCAGAAAGTCGATGTTGAGCGAGCGCTCGTGCGCCTCGTCGATGATGACGGTGTCGTACTCGCGCAGCAGCGGGTCGCCCTGCACCTCGGCCAGCAGCATGCCGTCGGTGAGGAACTTGATCACGGTGGCCGATGAGGTGCGGTCGTCGAAGCGCACCTTGCTGCCGACCTCGCGGCCCCAGTTGACGCCGAGCTCCTCGGCCACGCGGCGGGCGATGGAGAGCGCCGCCACGCGGCGCGGCTGCGTGCAGGCGATGCGGCCATGGACGCCGCGGCCGGCGGCGAGGCACATCTTCGGAATCTGCGTGGTTTTGCCGGAGCCCGTCTCACCAGCGAGGATCACCACCTGGTGTTCCTGGATGGTCGCGACGATTTCCTCCGCGCGCACGCTGATCGGCAGCGCCGGGGGGAACTCGATGCGGAAGGGAAAGGGCTTGGGCTCGGACACGGGATTAGTCTCACACAGGACCAAGTCGGGATGCGGAAGACAAGGGGACAGGGGGAGTGGGCGACCGGGAGACGTCGGGATATATCCGGCCACCCCCTCCCCTTGTCTTCCCCGCTCCCTGTCCTGTCCGCTCAGAGCCCCGCCCAGTCCTCGATCTTGAGCCGGCCGAGGAGCGTGGTGCCGCCCTGGCCATCGGGGGCGAAGACCGCGGCCTCGCCGGCGGCGAGCGCCGGGGTGATCGCGGGGAAAGCCGCCGCGAGATTCGGGCTGTGCGTGACGATGAAGGTGTTGCCGGTCTTCGGCGCGACCGCAGCGCGGGCCTTCAACCAGGCCGCCTGCGCGGGCGTCACGGTCTCTGTCATCGCCGTGCCCTCGAAAGTCAGTTCGTCCTGGATCCTCGCGTTGGTCAGCTGCGCCAGGCGCGCGGTCTGCTGCGCGCGGTAGGCCGGGCTCACGAGCACCTCGCCCACCGGGATGCCGAGCCGCTTGAGGGCGGCACCCAGCTTGGTCGCGCCCTCCTTGCCGGCCGCGCTGAGCTGACGCTCGTGCTTGGGATTGTCGCGCTCGGCGTTCTTGGCGTCCGGCAGCTCCGCGGGTGAATCAGCATGGCGGAAGACGAGGACATGGCCGCCCGGCTTCAGCGCGGCCACCAGGGCGCTGCGCGCGACCGACGCGGCCGCCGCGGGCTCGGCGGCGCCGGACATGAACAGGAGCGTGAAAGCCGCGGCGAATAGCCCCAGCGCGCGGCTGCGGGTCAGGGAACGGGAAGCATCGTTCATGGCGGCAAAAAGTCTGGGCGGGAAGATCGGCCGCACCGTACCAAGGTCGCGAATCGCCGCAAGCGCCGGCGCCCATTGTCGCTGCCTTCTTTTCACGTAATACGTGAAATGCTGGGCGAAGCCCCCGACAGGCGCAGAGCGCACTTTTCACGTATTACGTGAAATGGAATCGGCCCCGCCCAAGTCGGCTCGGTGACGGGTTTTCCTTCGCACTCGCATTTCGGCCGAGCTCCGGGCTTCGTGTGGCGGTCATGGCCACGCCGCCCACCGTCACTCCCCTCCCCGTCCCGCAACGCGGCCAGCCCTGCCCCTGTGGCAGCGGGCAGGCCTTCGAGGCCTGCTGCGAGCCTGCCCTCAAGGGCCTCCGGCCGGCACCGACCGCCGAGGCCCTGATGCGGTCGCGCTTCACGGCCCACGTCGCCAACGACCAGGCCTATCTCCACCGCACCTACCGCGGGACCGCCAGTACGGCCTACGCCGCCGATCCGGAGGAGACGCCGATCCCTTGGACCCGCCTCGTGATCCATGCCCACGAACCGGGCGCGACGCCCGACCACGCGTTCGTTGATTTCACGGCTTACTTCTCGGACGAGCACGGCGAGCACGCCATCCACGAAAAATCGGCCTTCGAGCGCACCCACGGCCAGTGGATCTACACCAAGGCGGTGCGCACCGGCCCGGCGCCCGTGCGCGCGGCGCCCAAGGTCGGGCGCAACGACCCTTGCCCCTGCGGCAGCGGGAAGAAGTACAAACATTGCCACGGAGCCTGAGACCGTCCGGGTAGGAGCGCCATGAATCCGTCGGATCTCCCCCCGGGCGTGGTCGCGGACATCAGCTTCATCGGCCGCGGTGGCGGTCAGGTGAAGGCGCTGGGCGGTTTCCGCAAGGGACACCACACGCTGCCCGACGCGGCGAACGACACCACCAACGGTTTCCTCGCGAAGATCTGCGCCGGCGAGCTGGGCGCGGAGTCGGAAAAACTCTTCCAAAGCGTCCGCACCGCTCTCGGCTACAAACGGCGCGAACTCGCGCTTGAGACCGCCGCGGCGACTGCGCTGCTCACCGCCAAGGACTTCACCGTCGAGATCGCGTACGCCCTCGATCCGGCCGAGCCGGTGCGTTACGCGGTCACCACCACGCTGCGCGGACTGCGCAACGCCGACCTCGCGCGAACGCCGGAATTCGAGGGCTTGTTCACCGGGCGGTTCGGCGAAATCTCGTTTGCGCTGCGCAAGGGCGCACGCGTCGAAGACGTGATCGACCTGATCGAGGCGCTCGACGACGACGCCGGCCTGAAGGTCGAGTTTCCGTCGGACTGCCATGAATGCCTCATCCGGGTGGTCGGCGTGGAGGCGCGGGTGCGCTGCAGCGGTCAGTCGCTGGAAATGATTTTCCCGCGCGCCGGCTCACCCGCGGCGCTGATGGACGGCTTCCTCGCCGTGCGGCACGCCTTCTCGGTCAGCAAGCCCCTGTCGGGCCTGCTGGGGTGAATTAATACCGACTAGGAGACCTTGGGACGGGGGAACTCGGGGACGATGAATCACCCGGTCACCTTGTCTCCCCCTCCCCTTGTCACGCTGTCTCCTGCAGTCCGCCGTCCGACCTAAACCGCCGTGCGGTTGTCGCACACGTCGTGGGCGAAGGACCGGCGGTGATTGTGGGCGCGGAGGGCGGCATCCCGGGCGCCGTCGCGCGACTTGATCAGGAAGCGTGGCTGCTCGGGCGCGTTGTCGGCCGCGGCCAATTCCACCAAGCAAACCAGCGCCTCGGCATGCGGTTGCAGCCGGCTGGACGGAAAGCAGGTGTGGGCGCTGAGCCAGCTCAGCGTTCGGCGGAAAGGATCGGTCGGACTCATAGACAAACCCGAAGGTACAGGCAATTACCCCGCGCAGGAAGGATGAATCACTGACGCGATTTGCGGTTGGCAGGGCGGCGATTCCGCTCGCCGCCGGGCATACACCAGGGCGCGAATTTTCCCCGAAGATCTGCCCGGCGCGGAGCGGAGTCCACGCCCTGCCCCGGACAAGACCTTTGCCGGCCGAGCACGCCCGGCCTACACCAG
>CAIYFD010000130.1 GCA_903925425.1 uncultured Opitutia bacterium
CCCGGAGCAGACCACATGGTCAAGCGCGGCCGCGTCACAGGCCGACGCCAGCAGCGGGCCGGTTTCGCCAATCAAAAACGCCCGACGGATCCCTGGGGCGAGACGCCGGACGAAGCCGGTGATGTCACCGCCCTTGGACTTGCCGCCGGCGATCAGCAGGACCGGAGCGGCGAAGCCCGCCACGGCGGCCTCGACGGCGTGAAAATTGGTGGCCTTGGAGTCGTTCCACCAGGTAACGCCCTCAATCTCGGCCACCCGGGCCAACCGGTGCCGCCCGGGCCGGAAGCTCTTCGCCGCGGCGACCAAGGCGTCATCGGGCAGACCCGTGCGGCGCCACCACGCGGCGGCGAGCAGGAAGTTCTCCCGCTGTGGCTGCGTGGCAAAAATGGTGCCGACGAGACGGGGATCGGGCGTTTTTACCTCTGAAAACACGATGGATTCCTCCGGGAGTGGATCCAGGCCGGCGCCCGCCGCGAAGCGGGCGACTGACGCGCCCACCAGAACGGCACTCGCAGCGGTCAGCGTCACGAGATTCCACTTGGCGGCAAAATAGGCGGCGAGGCCGGGATGCCGCTCGAGGTGATCCTCGGCGAAATTTGTCCAGAGCAGCGCCTCGGGCCGGAGGTACTGCAGCGTCTCGGCCTGGAACGAACTGACCTCGCACACGGCGAGGACACCGGAGGCGCCGGCGGGGTCGGCCAGACTGGCGGCCGTCACCCGGGACAACGGATCGCCGACGTTGCCGGTCGCGTGTGCGTCACGCCCGATCGACCGCAAGGCGTGGGTGAGGAATTCCGTGAGCGTGGTTTTTCCATTCGTGCCCGTGATCGCGATGATCCGCCCGCGCCAAAAGAGCGACGCGAAGTCGAGCTCCCCGAGGCACACTGCGCCGGCCTCCCGGGCCCGAACCAGCCACGGGTGGTCCGGAGCGAACCCCGGGGAATACACCACGAGGGGGTACAGGCGGGACTGCTCGGAAGTGAAGTTATTAACACTGCCATTACCCGGGGCCTTTTCGTCGAAAAGTACTCCCCGGGCGCCCAGCCGGTCCAGCAGCTCGGCCACGCCGCGGCCGCTCACGCCGGCTCCGAACACGGCGACGGGAGCGGAGGCCAGCAGGCGGTGGATGGAGGCGTGGTCCGGCTTCATGCTCAGCGCAGTTTCAACGTGCCGAGTCCCGCGAGGGCGCACATCAGGCTCAGGACCCAGAAGCGCAGGACCACCTTGGTCTCGGGCCAGCCCTGCTTTTGAAAATGGTGGTGGATGGGCGCCATCAGGAAGAAGCGCTGTCCCGTCCCCGTCCGCCGCCGCGTCATTTTAAAGTAGCCGACCTGGATGATCACGGAGACCGCCTCCCAAACAAAAACGCCGCCGACGATGATCAGCGTGAGCGGCTGCTGCACCATGAAGGCGATCACGCCGATCAGCCCGCCCAGCGCGAGGGAGCCGGTGTCGCCCATGAACAGTTCCGCCGGATGGGAGTTGTACCACAGGAAGGCCAGGCCAGCGCCGACCAAGGCGCCGCACACGACGGTGAGCTCACCGGCACCGTGGACGTAGCTGATGTCGAGGTAGGCCGACTCATTGATGTTCCCGGCCACGTGAGCCATGATCCCGTAGACCAGCGCCACGGTGATCGTGCAGCCGATCGCGAGACCGTCGAGGCCGTCGGTCAGGTTGATCGCGTTCGAGAAACCCACCAGCCACAGGAAGACGAAACCGAAAAGCGCGAGCACCCCGAACACGCCCGTGAAGATCCAGACCGGCTCCTTCAAGAAGGGCACCCAGAACTCACGGATCTTTTCCCCGCTGACCGGGTGCAGCAGCATGGCCGCGAGCGCCACGACGGTGACGGTCGTCTGCCAGAACAACTTTTCGCGCGAGGAGATCCCGTCGCGGTTCTTGCGGACCACCTTCAGGTAATCGTCGCGGAAGCCGACCGCGGTAAGCGCCGTGTACACAAAGAGGCTCACGCCCATCCAGATATTGGGCGCCGCCCAGAGGACCGAGCTCACAAAAACCGAGACGAAGATGAGGAGTCCGCCCATGGTGGGGGTGTTCTTCTTGTCAAAGCGGGAGGCGAGTTCTCCGGTGCGGTCGTCGTCGTAATGTTGACCGAATTTCAATCGCCGCAAGTGGCGGATCAGCCAAGGGCCGATGAGGAAACCAATGAGGGCCGCGGTACCCGCCGCCGCGAGGGTGCGGAAACTCAGGAAATGGAACATCCGCATGGGTCCCCAATACGGCTCGAACTCGGAGAGGTAGCTCAGCATGGCGTGGATTTCACCCCGACGGGGACGAGGGCCTTCTCCAGTTCCCAGCGGCGGCTGCCCTTCATGAACACCGCGCCCTGGAAGCCGGCGATCCGCTCGGCGATCGGCTCGAGCGAGCCGACGACCGAGATCAGGTCGGGCTCGTTGTTCACCTCGATGGCGCCGGCGCACATCGCCCCGGCGTTCTCCCCGATCATGAAGGCGTGGTCCTGCGGGCGGAGCCGGATCTTCTGGCCGACCTGCCGGTGGTACTCGGCGGAAAGGACACCCAAGTCCTCCATGCCGCCAAAAACGTAGAGCCGCGGCATCTCCTCGGGCACCTGATTAAGGAAACTCGCGAGTGCGTCGCACATCGAGTCGGGGTTGGCGTTGTAGCAGTCGAGATAAAGCAGCCGCCCGCCCTCGCGGCGGATCTCCGCCCGCATCGTCGTCGGCACCCAGGTCGAGAGGCGGAGCTGCAGGACATTCGGGATGACACCGATCTCCAACGCGGCCCCCATCGCAAGCACGGCGTTCTGGGCCATGCCGTCGGACACCCGGCGCATCGTATACGTGCGGGGCGTGGTGGCGCGGAACGCCAGAGTGATCTCGGTGGTTTCGACCCCGTGCACCACGGCGTAGCGCACCGTGTCCGCCGCGACGCCCGCAGCGGACAGGGGATCGGAGGCGCGGGCAATCAGCCGGCGCACCGGCAGGTCGCGGATCACCTGAAAGTTGTCGATTGAATCGTGGGTCACGAGCAGCCCGTCGGGCCGGAGCGCGGCGGGCAGGCGCGACTTCTCCCGGGCCACGCCCTCCACCCCGCCGAGTTTCTGCAGGTGCGCCGCCCCGATGAGCGTGATCACCGCGATGTTCGGCTGGATCATCCCGGCCAGCACATCCATCTCGCCGGGCCCGCTGATCCCGGCCTCGATCACGGCGAACTGGTGCATCGGCGGGTCGAGCCGCGTCAGCGTGAGCGGCACCCCGATGTGATTATTGAGATTTCCCTCGGTCGAGAGGACCGGGTAATGGCCGCCAAGCAGCACGGCGAGCAGGTCCTTCGTCGAGGTCTTGCCCGCGCTGCCCGTGACCCCCACCACGGGGCCGGGAAAGCTTTCGCGCATTTTCCGTGCGATGGTCTGCAGGGCCTCCAGCGGGTCCCGCACGATCAGCTGCGGCACCACCAGCTTGGTGTCGATGTGGCCGACGATGGAGCCCGAGGCGCCCGCCAGCTGGGCAGACGCGAGAAAATCATGCCCGTCGCGCTTCGCGGTCTTCAGCGCCACGAAAACCTGCCCGGGCCGGAGCATGCGCGTGTCGGTGACAAATCCCATCATGGGCCGCACCGGCGTCCGGAACCATTGGCCGCCGGTCCAATCGGCGAGTAGACTGGAGAACAGTGAGGGCATCGCTGGGCCGCCGGCCGTTCAGGCGGCTCCTCCCTTCAGGGTCTTGATCGCAATGAGCTCCCGCACGACCTGGCGATCGTCGAAGGGGATCACCGTGTCGGCAAATTCCTGGTAGCTCTCGTGCCCCTTGCCGGCGACGAGCAGCGCGTCGCCCGGGCGCGCGGCGTCCAGCGCGAGGCTGAGCGCGCGGCGGCGGTCCTCGACCCACGTGAGCCGGGTGGGATCGGTGACCCCCGCGCTCATGTCGTCAAAGATCCGCGCCAGCGGTTCGCTGCGCGGATTGTCGGCCGTGACGAAGGCGAAGTCAGCGAACTCCTGCACCGCCTGCACCATGAGCGGGCGCTTGGTGCGATCGCGGTTGCCGCCGCAGCCGAAGACCACGAGCAGGCGGCCTGGGGTGATCGAGCGGAGCATGCCTAGGGCGTTGCGCAGGGCGTCGTCGGTGTGCGCGTAATCCACGAGCACATTGAAAGCCTGTCCCGCGTCCACCCGCTCCATGCGGCCGGGCACGCCGGTGAAATCCTTCAGGCGCGGCAGGAACGCGGCCGGATCGCGGCCGAGTGACCACGCCGTCGCGGCGGCGGCGAGCAGGTTGCTCACGTTGAAGCGCCCCAGCAGCGGCGATTCGACGTCGAGTGCCCCGCCGGGCCAGACGAGCCGGAAGGTCGTGCTGCGGTATCCGAGGTTCAGTTGTTCGGCCCGGACGTCCGCCCCGGCGGCCTCGCCGTAGGTCACGGTGCGGACCCGGTCCTTGACCGCCGCGGCCAGCGTGCGTCCGTACGGGTCGTCGAGATTGATCACGGCCACGCCGGGAGCCCGGCCGGTGCCACCGGTGAAGAGGCGCTGCTTCACCTCGAAGTACGCCTCCATCGTCTTGTGGTAGTCGAGATGGTCGCGGGTGAGATTGGTGAAGACCGCCGCGGCGAACTCCATGCCCTGCACCCGCTGCTGGTCAATGCCGTGGGAACTCACTTCCATCACGGCCTGCTTGCAGCCGGCCGTGCGCATCTGTGAGAGCAGCCCGTAGATGTCCGGCGCTTCCGGCGTGGTCTTGAACGAAGGCACGCTGCGGCCACCAAGGTCGTAACTGATGGTTCCGAGCAACCCCATCCGGTCCGGCCCCTGCATGAAGTGCCGGATGAGATGGGTGACGGTCGTCTTGCCGTTGGTGCCGGTCACGCCGATCAGATTGAGGTCGCGGTCCGGCGCCTGAAAAAAGCGGCGCGACACCCGGGCGAGCTGGGCGCGCGGATCATTGACCTGGATGAAAGTGACGCGGGCGGCGGCGGTGGTAGGCAGGCGGCTGGTCACCACCGCCACGGCCCCGCGGTTGATCGCCTCGTCGACGTAGGAGGCGCCGTCAGCCCGCTGTCCCGGCAGGGCGAAAAAAAGCGAGCCGGGGACCACCCGGCGGCTGTCGATCGCGATCGCGGAAATCGCCCGGTCCAGGGAGCCGCGGACCGCCGCGATTTCCTCGGGGAGGAAAAAGTCGGATAATTTGGGAGACATGGAGAGTACCTTAGCACGGCTCGGGGCTCGGCGCAGGATCTGCCTTTGTCCTCCCGCCCAAGTGACCCCGAGCAGGGGCGCGCGTGGCGTGGGGAAAATCCCGATCACCGGCCGCCTCCTTGCAGCGCCATCTTCTGGCCGGCCAGCGGCACGGAGCCCGGGGGACGGATGTTGAGATAGGCGATGAGTTTCTCCGCGACCCGGCGGAACGACGGCACCGCGACCGTGGCCCCGTAGGCGACCTTGCCGCCGGGCACCTTGGCATCGTTCACCACGACCGTGACAACCACCCGCGGATCCGTTGCCGGGAAGAAGCCCGTGAACGATCCGATATGGTTCGAGGTGGAATAGGCGCCGTGGATCAGTTTCTGCGCGGTGCCCGTTTTGCCCGCAACCTGGTAGCCATCGATGGCTGCCTTTGCGGCCGTGCCGCCGGGTGACGCGACGCCCATGAGCAATTGCGCCATCGTGCGGGCGGTCGACTGGGTCAGCACCCGGCGCTTCGAGGCGGTCCCGGCGATGAAAACGGGTTTATCCGAGGCGTCCCGGATCTCCTGCACCACCTGCGGCTGGAGCAACAGGCCACCGCTCGCAATCGTGCCCATCGCGTAATGGATCTGCAGCGGCGTGGCGGACACGCTATAGCCGGCAGGGATCCGGGTGAAATCCCTCCCCTGCCACTTCTCCCAGGGATTGAGCCGGCCGGAAGTCTCGCCCCCGAAGCCCAGGTTCGTGCGCTGGCCGAAACCGAACGCCCGCGCGTAGGCGTAGAGTCGCTCGGCCCCGAGCTTCTGGCCCATTTGCGCGGTGCCGTTGTTGCTCGATTCGGCAATGATCTCGGCCACCGACATCGCGGTGTTGCCGGGGTGGTCGTCCTCCATGAACGGCACGTCTTTGCCGGCGATCAGGATCGTGCGCTTGGTCGTGTCGAAGTGCGAGGCGCTGGTGACGATCCCCTCGTTGATCGCGCCGGAGAGGGTCACGATCTTAAAGGTCGAGCCGGGGTCGAACATGTCGGTCACCGCGATGTTCTTCATGCTCGCCTGCTGATCCTTCGGGACGAGGTTGTACTCGTTGAGGTTGAAGGTCGGGGTGTTGCCCAGCGCGAGGAGAAAGCCGGTGCGGGCGTCGCTCACGATGATCGTGGCGCTCTCGGGGTGGAACTGCTCCGTGATCGTCGCCAGCTCGTCCTCCACGAACTGCTGGATGGCGGAGTCGAGCGAGAGCCGGAGGCTGTAGCCATTGCGGGGCGCCACGTCGCGGGTGCGGAACTGGGCAAGCTCGCGGGAGCGGCCGTCGCGCTCGCCTTCCTGCCAGCCGTTCAGGCCGCGGAGGTAATAGTCGTAGGCGGCTTCCAGGCCCGCGACCGGAACCGAGCTCTTGTTCACATAGCCGATCAAATGGGCGGCGAGCTGCTTCTGCGGATAAATGCGGCGGTAGGTCTGGTTCGCGTACACCCCCTTGATGCCCAGAGCCATGATCCGGTCGTGGACCGCGTCCTGCACCGGTTCACCGATCTTTGCCCACTGGATCGCGGCCGGTTCGGCGGCGTTCACCGGTCTGGCCACCGGCTCCGCCACGGGGAGACCGGGCAAGGCGGGAAGTTTCTCCTCCTCCACCGGCTCGGCGGCGGCGACCGCCCCGGGGTTAAATTTGATGGTCAGGCTGTCCTCGGCCGCCGCGTCGACCGCGTTCGAGCCCGGTCCGCGGACCTTGCGCCGGAATATATCCTCCAGCTCGGTCAGCGGCACATTGAGGAGTTGCGCCAGTTCCGGCCACTTGGCCTCGTCGACTGAACGCAGCGACTGCGGATCCACGCCGAACTGGTACTCGGGCACGTTCATCGCGAGTTTGTTACCCAAGGCATCGGTGATCACGCCGCGCTGAGCCGGGACCGGGAACGACACGCTGCGCGCG
>CAIYFD010000131.1 GCA_903925425.1 uncultured Opitutia bacterium
CGCTAGCCCATTTGTCCCAGGCCCCGAGACCATGACTGCCACCGCCAGCCGCGCCACGCCCGGCGCCGCCGCGGGCACCGCGACCAGCCGCCGCGGGGGCCTGCGGGTCAGCGGGCAGCACATTGCCCGCACCGGGCGCTACGGCGCCACCGGCGGGGGCAGGGTTTTGGGCCAGCAGTGACAGGCCGCACAATTCGAGGGCGACAGCAGACGCCAGAAGTACGCTGCGGGTGGTTTTGGACGTGGATCGTTTCATGGTTGGCAGTTGAGGTGGGTAGAAGCTGCGCAGGCTTCGCAGATCGGCCGATCCATGGGATCGACGTGATTGCCAAGCAGGCGCGGGTGGGGAGAGGGTAAACGACAGACTTTAGACTGAGTCGACGAACCCGACTTGTAGGCTCTGCCCCGGGGTTGATGCAATAGCGCTTTTTGTGCTCAGAAATCCGCCGAGCCCGGGGTGCGGGCGAACGGGATTACGTCGCGGATGTTGGGCACGCCGGTGACGAACATCAGCATCCGTTCGAAGCCCAGGCCGAAGCCGGCATGGGGCACGGTACCGTAGCGGCGCAGGTCGAGGTACCACCAGTAGTCCTTCTCGGAGAGGTGGTGCTGCGCCAGGTTCTCGCGCAGGACCTCGAGCCGCTCCTCGCGCTGGCTGCCGCCGATGATCTCGCCGATGCCGGGCACGAGGAGATCCATCGCGCGGACGGTGCGGCCGTCGTCGTTCACCCGCATGTAGAATGGCTTCAGGGTGCGCGGATAATCGAAGAGCGTTACCGGGCATTTGAAGTGCTCCTCGGCGAGGAAACGCTCGTGCTCGGACTGGAGGTTGTCGCCCCACGCGACCGGGTGTTCCCACGCGCGGCCGGACTGGGTGAGGATCTCGATCGCCTCGGTGTAGCTGCAGCGCTGAAACGGCCGTTCGAGCACGAAGTCGAGGCGGGTGAGCAGGTCCTGGTCGACGAACTTGGCGAAGAATTCGAGGTCAGCGGCGCAGTGGGTGCGGGCGTCGCGGATGAGGTGCTTCACGAATTCCTCGGCGAGGGCCATGTCCCCCTGCAGGTCGCAGAACGCCATCTCGGGCTCGATCATCCAGAATTCCGAGGCGTGGCGGGAGGTGTGGGAGTTCTCGGCGCGGAAGGTCGGCCCGAACGTGTAGATATTGGAGAGGGCGCAGGCGAAGGTCTCGCCCTCGAGTTGTCCTGACACGGTGAGGAAGGCCTGCTTGGCGAAGAAGTCCTGGGTGTAGTCGACGCCGCCCTGCTCGTTGCGTGGCGGCGTGGCCGGATCGAGGGTCGAGACCCGGAACATTTCGCCGGCGCCCTCGCAGTCGCTGGCGGTGATGATGGGCGTATGAACGTAGACGAAACCGCGCTCCTGGAAGAACTGGTGGACGGCGTAGGCGAGCCGGCTGCGGACGCGGAAGACGGCGCCGAAGAGATTCGAGCGCGGGCGCAGGTGGGCGATGCCGCGCAGGAATTCCATCGTGTGACCCTTCTTCTGCAGCGGGTAGGTGGCGTCGGCCTCGCCGATGACGGTGAACTTTTCGGCGACGACCTCCCATTGCTGGCCGGCACCCTGCGAGGCGACGAGTTTCCCCTGGACCTCAACCGACGCTCCGGTGTGGGCGCGGCCGACGGCGGGGTAGTCGGGCAGGGTGGCGTCGACGATCACCTGCATCCCCTTGAGCGAGGAGCCGTCGTTCAGCTCGACGAAGGAGAACGCCTTGGCGTCGCGGCGCGTGCGAACCCAGCCCTGGAGCAGGATGGAGTCGCGCGGCGCGGTGGCGGCGAGGGCGTCCTTGACGAGGGTGCGGGACATGCGAATCAGGCGAACAGGAAAGCCGGAAAATTGCGCTCCCGGCTTTCCTGCGAGGGTCAGTTCTGCAGCGTCTTCAGCCGGATGTTGCGATACTCGACCTTGAACGGCTGGCCGACATGCATCTGGAGGGCGATGATGCCTTCCCGGGCGCGGACCTTGTCCTCCTCGTCCATCAGGAGCATGGAAACTCGGCCGTTCAGGATGTGGATGAGCAGATTGCCCTTCGCGATGATGTGGTAGGTGTTCCAGCCGTTCGGAACGAAGCTGTCGCCGACCTCGGCCGGGGTGCCGATGGTGCCGACGAGCTTGAAAAGGCCGTTCTCGTCGATGCGGACCATTTCGCCGCGCGTGACCATGATGTTGCGGCGTCCGCGCTCCTCGCCGAGCTGACCGGGATAGTTGTTAGCGTAGTCCATGTCGGCTTGGTAGCCGCCCACGACCCACGGGCCGACCTCGGTCATGTTTTTGCTGCGGTACTGGATGCCGCTGTTGGTACCGTTGATCCGGAACTCGGCCTTGAGTTCGAAGTCCTTCACCGTGCCAGCGCGCCAGATGAGGAAGGTGTTTACGTCGATGACCTTGTCGGGGGTGCTTTCGCCGATGACCGTGCCGTTCTCGGCGCGCCAGAACCTCGGGTCGCCGTCCCAGCCGGTGAGGGTCTTGCCGTCGAAGATCGAGACGAAGCCCGTGTCGTCGTCCGACAGGCGGGGGCCGCCACCGAGACCACCGCCGCGGCCACCCGTGTTCAGGCGGGTGAGGGCGGCGGCCTTGAGTGAGTCCGGCACGCGATCGAGGCCGGCCTGGAGCTTTGTGAAATTGTCGGCGCGGGCGACCGCGAGGGCCTGCTCGGCAGCGGCCAGGGCGGTGGCCTTGGCTTGGAGGTCGGCCGGGACCGCAGGTGCGGTGAGACTGGCGGCCGTGAGGGCCGTCCGTGCGTTGGTGGCGGTGGTGGCGAGGTTGGCGACGGCGGCGCCGACGGCATCGATGGCCTTCTGCTGGGCGGCGGTCAGCAGTCCGGTCATGGGACCTGGCAGGGCGGCCATGGCGTCGGTACGCGGCCAAACCACGGCGGCGCCGCGGCCGCCGGCGGCGGGTGCCTGCGCGAAAGCGGAACTGGAGAGAACGAGGACAAGCAG
>CAIYFD010000132.1 GCA_903925425.1 uncultured Opitutia bacterium
AGCCATTCTTGGCCTTGTGGTCGAAGTTGGATTCCGCCGCCACCAAGGCGTAGATAAACGCCGGGTCCATCCGGTAACGCACCGCCCGCGGCTGGATCGCCGCCCAAATCTCGGCCTTCGTCGGCGGCGGCGGTTGCTCGACCACCGCCTCGCGGCGACCGCAACCGGATAGCCCGGCGAACACAAGGCCGAGAGCCACAAAATACAGGGTTGGTCTGATCCAAAGCATGCCGATCCGGTTTTAACCACGGATTACACGGATGGAACGGATTAGGAAGACACTAATCGGGAATCCAGACCGGTTTTTGCCACAGAGGCACAGAGGTCACAGAGGTCGGATGCTTTGGCATCCGGACACTGAATTCCGAAACCAAAAACACCGAGGCTTGGGATCTGTGAGCTCTGTGCCTCTGTGGCAAAAACGGATCGGCGTAATCACGGCGGACTCACCGAGTCGGCCCTACCCCGATCCATCCGCATCACACCGCGCGGAAGACCACCGAGGCGTTCTGGCCACCGAAGCCGAGGTTGTTGCTCAGCACGGTGCGCACCTTGGCAGCGCGGGCGGTGTTCGGCACGTAGTCGAGGTCGCAGTCGGGGTCCGGGTGCTCGAGGTTGATCGTCGGGGCGAGCATGCCGGTTTGGATGGACTTCACGCTGATCACCGACTCGATGCCGCCGGCGGCGCCGAGCAGATGGCCAGTCATCGACTTGGTCGAGCTGATGGCCAGGCGCCGGGCGTGGTCGCCGAAGATGCGCTTGATGGCGAGGGTCTCAAATTTGTCGTTGTACGGCGTGCTGGTGCCGTGGGCGTTGATGTAGTCGATGTCCTCGGGATTCACCTGCGCGCTCGCGAGGGCGCGCCGCATCGCCATCGAGAGGCCCTTGCCGTCGGGGTCCGGCTGCGTGATGTGGAACGCATCGCAGGTCGCCGCATACCCGGCGAGCTCGGCGTAGATCCGGGCGCCGCGGGCCCGGGCATGCCCGAGCGACTCAAGCACCATCACGCCGGCCCCCTCGCCCATGACGAAGCCATCGCGCTGGGCGTCAAACGGCCGGCAGGCATGCGCCGGGTCGTCGTTGCGCGTGCTCATGGCCTTCATCGAGCTGAAGGACGCATAGGCAAAGGGCGTGATCGCGGCCTCGCTGCCGCCGGCGATCATCACGTCGGCATCGCCGCGCCGGATCATGTGGGCGGCCTCGCCGAGCGCATGGGTTCCCGTAGCGCAGGCGGACACGACGCCGAAGTTGGGACCGCGGGCCCCGAGATCGATCGCGACCAAACCCGAGCAGATGTTGCCGATCAGCGAAGGAATCGTGAACGGCGAAACTTTCCGCGCGCCCTTTTCCGCCATGACCTTCAGCTGCGACTCGTAGGTCCACATGCCGCCGATGCCGGAGCCGATCACGACACCCGCCCGATCGGGGTCGGCCTTGGTCATGTCGAGCGCCGCATCCTTCACCGCCTGACGGGCTGCGACGTAGCCGAAATGGGTGTAGCGGTCGTTGCGCCGGACCTCCTTCGGGTCCATGTGCTCGGCGGGATCCCAGTCACGCACCTCGGCCCCAATCTGGCAGGCAAGCTCGGAGGGGTCGAAGCGCGAGATGCGGTCGATGCCGCAGCGGCCCGCCATCAGACTGGCCCAGAAGGTGTCGACATTCTGGCCAAGTCCATGGACGACGCCGAGGCCGGTCACGACCACACGGCGCGAATCAGGCAGGGAATTCTCCATCGGAATGGGGCGGGGAACTCAGGCGGAAAAGAAAAAGCGCCCCACCTGCAGCCCGCTCGGGGTACTCGGTGGAGCGCCGAAAAACAAACGGCCGGGCAATTACTTGGCAGCGGCCTTGGCCTTGATGTACTCGATCACCTGACCGACGTTCTGAAGCTTCTCGGCGTCGGCCTCGGGGATCTCACCCTTGATCTCGTCCTTGAATTCTTCCTCGAACGCCATGATCAGCTCGACAGTGTCGAGCGAATCGGCGCCGAGATCGTCGAGGAACGACGCGGTCGGAGTGATCTGCTCTTCGTTAACATTCAGCTGGTTAACGATGATTTCCTTAACGCGCTGATCGATGGTTTTTTGGTCGGACATGAGAGAAAATCGTGTGGACGCGAGGCTTCACATCGCCATGCCGCCGTCAACGGAAAAAACCTGACCGGTGATGTAGCCGGCCTCCTCGGAACAGAGGAATGCGGTGACATTTGCAATATCAGCCGCCTCGCCAAAACGTTTGAGCGGCACGGCTTCGAGAATCTTGGCCGCGACCTCGGGGTTGTTCACGAACTCCGTGGTCATATCGGTCTTGATGAATCCAGGGGCTACGGCGTTGACGGTGACGCTCCGGGAGGCGAACTCGCGGGCGAGCGTCTTGGTCAGGCCGATCATGCCGGCCTTGGCCGCGGAATAGTTGGCCTGGCCGGCGTTGCCCATGATGCCGCTGACGGAAGCCATGTTGACGATGCGGCCCCAGCGGGCGCGCGTCATCGGCCGGGCAAGGTGCTTCGTCCAGTGGAAGCAGCTCGAGAGATTGGTCTGGAGCACTGAATCCCAGTCCTCGGAACTCATCCGGAAAAGCAGGCCATCACGGGTGATGCCGGCGTTGTTGACGAGGATGTCGATGGTCGGGAACTCGGCGAGCAGCTGTTCGGACGCCTTGGCCACCGCGACACCGTCCGCCACGTCCACCGCCAAGGCCTTTGCCTTGCCGCCCGAGGCCGTGATGGCCGCAGCGACGGCACCGCAGCTGTCGGCGGACTTGGACACGCAGATCACGGTCACGCCATGGCGGGCGAGGGTCTCGGCGATGGCCTTGCCGATGCCGCGGCCGGCGCCGGTGACGAGAGCGGTGCGATTAGTGAAGGTGAGCATATTCTGGAGAGGTCCAGAAGCCAAAGGTCCAAACTCCCAAGAGTCACCGCCGAAAAACCCGGGCGAGCGGATTTCTTTGGCGTTGGGTCGTTGGAGTTTGGTGTTTCGCCTTAATAGACGTCCCGTAGATACCGGTCGTCCTTTTTCATCTGCTTGACGTAGGCGATGGCTTCCTGAGGGGTCATCTTCCCCTGCTCCGCCACAATGGCGTGCAAGGCAACGTCGACATCCTTGGCCATGCGCTTGGCGTCGCCGCAGACAAAAAAGCCCGCACCGCCCGCGATCCAGGACCAAAGCTCGGCGGCATTCTCACGCATGCGGTCCTGCACGTAGACCTTAAGGAGCTGGTCCCGCGACCACGCCAGATCGAGCCGGGCAATCTGCTTGCGCTCAAGGTAAGCGAGCCATTCCTCCTCGTAGAGGAAGTCCGTGGCGCGTTTCTGGTCGCCGAAGAAAACCCAGTTGCGACCGGTGGCGCCGACGGCGACGCGTTCCTGCACAAAGGCACGGAAAGGCGCGATGCCCGTGCCCGGGCCGACCATGATGCAGTCGCGCGCTGGATCCTTCGGCGGGCCGAAGTGCGAGTCGGACACAAACACCGGCACCGGCGTGGTGCCGGCCTGGACGCGGTCCGCCATGAAGGTCGAGCACACGCCCGAGCGCTGGAGACCGTTGGTCTGGTACCGCACGATCGCCACGGTGAGGTGCACCTCGGTCGGAAACACGCGCGACGACGAGGCAATCGAGTACAGCCGCGGCATGAGCTTGCGCATGTGGTCGACCAGCTCCTGCGGGGTCAGGCGGGCGCTGGGAAACTCAGCGAGCAGGTCCGCGTACTCGTGTTCCGCGAGAAAGGCCGCGAGCTGCTCGTTGGCCCCGGGGACGAGCAACGCCGCCAGACGCGCTTTCTCGGTGGGATCGGTGGCTTTGACCGAGAGGGTGTTGACGAGCTTCGTCGTGGGCCCGGCCAGCGCCAGACGGTTGGTCAGCGCCTCGCGGAGCGTGATCGGAGCCGAAAGCTTCAGCATGGCGGGCGAAACCGGCTCTTCGCCCGTGGCGCGGAGCAGACCCAGCAAGGCGCCAACGTCCTCCGGCCGGCTCGAGGGCTGGACGCCCAGGGAGTCGCCCGCCTTGTAGGTCAGGCCGCTGCCGGCGATGCTCACGACAAGATGCCGCGTCTCTTTGCCGGACCCGGCCCGGCTCAACAGGCGATTCTCGGTGATACGCGCAGGAAAAGGACGGTCCTTGGAGTAGGCAGACGGTGCCGGGGTGCCCATTGGTTACGGGATGAATGAAGCCCGGCCCGGGGCTGGCAAGTTCTCTTTCCAGTTTGGTAATTCTCCTCCCGAGCGATTTTATAGTAGCAGCGGTTGGACTGCTTCGCGCAAGCTAGCCGGATGAGCGAAGCCGAACCAATCCGCCTGCAAAAGTATCTGGCCGATGCCGGCGTGTGCTCGCGCCGGGCGGCCGAGGCGTTGATCTATCAGGGCGAGGTCTGGGTGAACAGCAAGGTCGCGACACTCGGCCAGAAGATCACCCCGGGTGAGGACAAGGTCACCGTCAGCGGCAAACCCATCCGCGTCGCTGCCCAGCCGCGCATCACGCTCGCGATGCACAAGCCCCGCGGGCTCATCTGCTCCAACGACGACCCGCACCACGCCGAGACGATCTTCACCGTGCTGCCGCGCGAGTTCGCCCGGTTCCGCTTCTTCTGCGCCGGCCGCCTCGACAAGGACAGCGAGGGTCTGCTCATCCTCACGACCGACGGCGATCTCGCCCACCGCCTGATGCACCCGTCGAATATCGTGGTGAAGCGCTATTACGTGCAGCTCAAGGAGCCCTTCCCGCGCACCAAGGTTCCGCTGCTCCTGAAGGGCATCGTGATCGAGGGCGAACGCCTGAAGGTCGAGCACGCCAATCTCGTCGGCGACGGCGGTCCGGTCGCCGAGGCCACCCAGATCGATGTGCACATGCACCACGGCAAGAAGCGCGAGATCCGCCAGCTCTTCACCACGCTCGGCTACGACGTGAAGCGGCTCAAGCGCTACCAGATCGGGTCGTTCCCGGTGCGGGGAATCCCGCTGCACGCCGTCAAGGTACTTTCTCCGAAGGAAATCGAAATGCTCTTCCGCGTGCCGCCCTCCACCCGGCCGACGGCGCGCAAGCCCGCACCCTCCCATGACTAGCCCACTGACCCGCTCCCTGCTTGCCACCCTCCTCCTTGCGGCCCCGTTCGCGTCGGCCGCCCCGCTCGGCGAGGCCACCGGCATCCGCAGCCGCCCTGACCTCGGCGCGCCCGTCATCGGCCAGCTCAAGGCCGGCGACGAGCCCGTGGCGGCCCCGGGATCCGCGGCCAGCGCGCCCGCCGGTTGGATCGCGGTCGAGGTGCCGGGCCCCGTTGACGGCTTCGTGTCCAATGCCGACATCACCAAGTCGCTCGACGTCCGGGTCGGCGCCCCGATTCGGCAGGAGGCCAGCGCTACCGGGACGGTGATCGCCAATGGCGAAAAGGGCGACGTCACCCACATCACGGGACTGCGCGGCCGCTGGACGCAGGTCAGCATCGAGCGCAAGCGCATCGGCTACATCCGCCAGCGGGTGATCGAGCTCGATGCCACCACTGCCGCCACGCCCGCCCCGACCGCCCCCACCCTCGCCGCCCCACTGCTGGACATGGGGCCCGGCCGGGCCGTCAACTCGGAGCGGACTTCCGCCGCGCCGCCGGCCACGCTGGCCCGCAGCTTCCAGGGCAAGTTCGCCTCGACCCGCCGCCCGCTGGCCCCGCGTCGGCCCTATGATTTTCAGGTGAACGACGGGACCGGCGAGCGCTTCGCCTACGTCGACGTTTCCCGGCTCACGCCCGCCGAAACGATGGACAAGTATCTCGACCGGACGGTCATCGTGACCGGTGTCACGCGCTATTCCAACGAGGCCCAGGGCCTCGTCATCGAGGCGGAGAACATCGTCGTCAAATAAGCCTCCCATGGAACTGATCGACGGCAACCGGATCGCCGCGGAGATCGCGGCCGAGCTAAAATTAAAGGTTTCGACCTTCCCCGGCCGCAAGCCGTGCATCGCGTTGGTGCGCGTGGGAGAGGACCCCGCGAGCGTTTCGTACGTCCGCAAAAAGGAGAAGACCGCGGAGGAGATCGGCATTTCCAGCCGCGTGATCCTACCCCCGCAGACGATTTCCCACGCCGAGCTGTGCGCGCTGATCGACCAGCTGAACGCCGATGAGGGCGTCGACGGCATCCTCGTGCAGTCGCCTTTGCCCAAGCAGATCGACGAGCTCCAGATTTTCCGCCGCATTGCGCCGGGCAAGGACGTCGACGGCCTCGGCACCATGAACCTCGGCAAGGTCGCGCAGGATGACGACACCGGCTTCGTGTCCTGCACACCGGCCGGCATCATGGAACTGCTGGCGCGCAGCGGCGTCGACCTGAAGGGCAAGCACGTGGTTGTCCTCGGCCGCAGCCTGCTGGTCGGCAAGCCCGTCGCACTGCTCGCCCTGCAGAAGAAGTCCGGCGCCAACGGGACAGTAACCGTCTGCCATTCGGGCACCGCCAATCTGTCGGTCCTGACCCGCCAAGCCGACGTCCTGATCGCGGCCATCGGCCGGCCGGAGTTTGTCACCGTCGACATGGTCAAGCCCGGTGCCGTGATCATCGACGTCGGGATCAACCGTGTCGTGGACGCGACGAAGAAGACCGGTTATCGCCTGACCGGGGACGTGCATTTCCCGTCCGTGGCGCCATTGGCCGCCAAGATCACGCCGGTCCCCGGCGGGGTCGGGCCCATGACGGTTGCCATGCTCATGAAGAACACCGTGAAGGCCTTCGAGCAGCGCGCCCACCGCGGCTGAAGCCAAACACGGAGTACTTGTAAACCGCTGGCGGGAAGCTTGCGCCCAAGAGAGCGAACCGTTTGCCTGTGGCCACGTTATGACCGCCCCAAAAATCTTGGTCGTCGACGATCAGCCGATCAACGTCCAGCTGCTGAAGCGAAAACTGGAGCGCGAGGGCATCAAAGTCACCACGGCCACGAACGGCTTGGAAGCACTCAGTTCCGTCAGGTGGGATCGTCCGGACCTGATTCTCCTCGACGTGATGATGCCCGACATGGACGGCATCGAGGTTTGCCAGCGTTTGCAGGCGGATGAGGCGACGAAATCGATCCCGGTCATCTTCATCACCGCCCGGACCACCAAGGAGGGCAAGATCGAGGGCCTCGGCGTCGGCGCGGTCGACTACATCACCAAGCCCATCGACCTGGATGAAACGATGGCCCGCGTGCAGACCCAGCTGCGTTTCGTCTCTATCAACCGCGAGCTTGTCGACCTGCAGCGCCGTTTGTCCGAGGCGCGCCGGGCCGCGACCATCGGCGCAGTCACGCAGGGCATTGCCCACAATCTCAACAATCTGCTCGGCGTCGTCATCGGCTACCTCGACCTGGTCAAGGCCTACTACGACAAGCCGGAACTCGTGAAAAAGAACGCGACCAGCGTGGAGGAGGCCGTGCTGCGGATCGTCTCGATCATCAAGCAGCTCAGCACCCTGGTCGTGAAGACCCGCCTGCCCCTGATCGCGGGCGACCTGAATCAACTCATCGAGTGCGGCGTGCAGCGTTACCGGAGCGAGTATCGGATCGACGGGCCGGTCACGGTTCAGAATCCGCTCGGTAACCTCGCGATCGACACGCACTACGAGGTGTTCGAGGAGGTGCTCTCCAAGGTCCTCATCAACGCCTGGGAGGCCTACGGCGACGCCGCCCCCACCCACCAGCGCCCGATCTCGATCAGCACGGAAATCGTGGAAAAGCCGGATGAGGGCCGCCAGCTGATGGTCAAGGTCGAGGATCAGGGCCGCGGCATCGATCCGGACATCCGCGACCAAGTTTTCGAGCCTTTCGTCAGCTCCAAGCAGACCGTCGGGGTCGGCATGGGCCTCACGGTCGCCCGCCATGCCCTGCGGAATCTCGGCGGCGACGTGTCCCTCGCCGACCGCCCGGGTGGCGGCACCATCGTCACGCTGATGCACCCGCTTGACCGGAAGAACCGCCGCTCCAGCGTCGAGTAACTCATGAACAAGATCGTATTTCTCGGGGCCGGCCGGATGGCCGGTGCCATGGTGGGCGGACTGCTGGCGAACGGTGCCGCCAAACCGGCCGACCTGGCCTGCATCGGCGGCGAGGACACCACCGCCCGCGAACTCGCCCAGCGGACCGGCATCACGGCGGCGGCCGACCTGCCCGCCCTGCTCAAGGACGCCGACATCCTCGTGCTTGCCTGCAAGCCGCAGCAGCTGGCGGGGCTCGACCGCAGCCTCGACGAACTCACCGCCGGCAAACTCATCCTTTCGATCCTCGCCGGCAAACGTCTCAACCGGCTGGCCCAGACTTTTCCGCGGGCGCGCAACGTCGTTCGCGCCATGCCCAACACGCCGGGACAGATCGGCGCCGGCATCACCGCCTGGAGTTCGCTCCAGCCACTGACCGGGCCCGATCGCACGGCGATCGATACCATCCTCGGGTCGCTCGGCAAGGTCATCAGCGTGCCCGAGCCCGACCTTGACGCCGTCACGGGCCTGAGCGGCAGCGGACCGGCCTTTGTCTTCGAATTCGTGGCCGCCCTGCGCGAGGGCGGCATCGCCGCCGGGCTTTCCCGCGAAGCCGCCGCCCTGCTGGCCCAGGAGACCGTCCTGGGGGCCGCCCGGCTGCTCGCCGAGTCGAAGTCCGAACCCGAGACCCTGCGCGATCAGGTCACCTCCCCCAACGGCACCACGTTTGCCGGGCTCAAGAAGATGGAGGCCGGCGGATTCCGGGCCCTGCTCAAGGACACCGTCGTCACGGCCAAGGTCCGTTCCGAGGAGCTGTCGCGGGATTGAGTTAGGGCGCGTTACCCCTAACGCGCCGGGTTGGCCTGACTCAAACGCGGCCGGTTGAGGACAACCCGTCCTACCTGCTGGATTTCAGGCTTCCGCCAGACTTCTCTTCCGCCGTTTAATCCCTCCATGAGTTCACTCGACGGACGCATCCTCGTCACCGGCGGCGCCGGCTTCATCGGCAGTGCCCTCGTCTGGGCGCTCAACCGCCGCGGACACGAGGACATCGTCGTCGCGGATTTCCTCGCGCCGGGAAAACTCTGGCAGGAGACGGTTCCGGTCAGCAGCTCCAGCGAGGAAAAACGGAAAAATCTCCGGGCCCTCCGTTACCGCGACTTCGTGGAAGCCGACGAGCTCCGCACGCGGTTGCTGCGCGATCCGGGATCCTTCGGAACGTTTTCGACCGTGCTCCACCTCGGCGCCTGTTCGTCCACCACCGAGAAGAACGCCGCCTACCTGGCGGATGTGAACCTACAGTACACCGCCCAGCTCGCCACCTGGGCCCTCGGCCAAGGCGCCCGGTTCATCTACGCCTCGTCGGCCGCCACGTATGGCGACGGTTCCGCGGGCATGGACGACCGGGACGACAACCTCGCCCGACTGCATCCACTCAACCTCTACGGCCGTTCCAAGAACGATTTCGACCTGCTCGCTCAGCGCGAAGGCTACCTGCACCGCATTGTCGGCCTGAAGTATTTCAATGTTTTCGGCCCGAACGAGGACCACAAGGGCGACATGCGCTCACTTGTGAACAAGGCCTTCCACCAGATCACGACCGCGGGACGGCTCCAGCTCTTCAAAAGCCACCGCCCCGACTTCCGCGACGGCGAACAGATGCGCGACTTCCTCTACGTGAAGGACGCCGTGGAGATGACCCTGCACTTCGCCGAAAAGGGCGCGAACGCCGGTGGCCTCTTCAACCTCGGTTCGGGCGAGGCGAACACCTGGCTGACCCTCGCGCGGGCGATCTTCGCCGCGCTGGGCCGTGAGCCGCAGATCGACTTCATCGATATGCCCGAGGTCCTCCGCGACAAATATCAGTACTACACCAAGGCCGACATCGGGAAGCTGCGGGAGACGGGTTACGCGCAGGCGATGACTCCCCTCGCGACCTCCGTGAGCGACTACGTGGGGAACTACCTCGTTCCGGGCCGCAAGCTGGGCGAGGAATCTTGTTAAGGTAGGGCTGAGGCGGTGCCTCAGCCGCGATCCATCGATCAAGATCCGGCTGAGGCCCCGCCTCTCAGCCCTACCCCTGCCCTTACTTGAGCGCTTGCAGCTCCGCGGACGACCAAGCGCCACGCGTTCCGACCTTGGTCCGGATCTCCGTGACCTTTTCGGTGGAGATTTCAGGTGCCGTGTTGCCGAAGGCTTGGCGGATATAGGTCGCAACTGCCGCGATATCGCTGTCGTTCCAGCCTGCTCCGCCAGGACCGATTGCCGGCATCGCCACGGCACCGGCGGCGGCACCAAATTCCTTGCCGTCGACGGTCACGGGGCCCGCGAGTCCGTTCAGGAGAATGCGAATGAGTTTTTCGTCCGTTGCCACCACCCATTCGGACTTAGCCAGCGGAGGAAAGAGACCGGGAGTCCCCATTCCAGCCGGACCGTGGCAGGTCGTGCAAAGGAGCTCATACTTCTTCTTTCCGATCACCGCCGGATCCACCTTCGTGATCACGACCGCCGAGGCCGTGCCGCGCTCATCGTGGACCGTCGGAGCGAAATGACCGGCATAGAGGCCGATGTAGGTGCCGCCGAAGAAAATCAGGCTGCTGAGGGCGGCCAGCATCACGAGCGGCAGCAGCTTGTAGCTGCCGCCATCATCCACCGTTTCTTCCCCGGCATGATCGTGGACCTGGATGATTTCCTGGTCGGTCAGCCGGCGGGGCTCGGAGGGATCGGAGTGATTCGCGCTCATTTCTTGGGCTCCTCCGCGGACTTGGGCGCCTCGGCAGGCTTCACGGCGTTGTGAGCCGCCTCAGGGCCGTAGGCATGCGGGCTGTTCAAGGACAGGAGATAGGCGGCCAACTCCATCGCCCGGCGGGTGGGGACCACCTGGTGGCCTTCGGACTGCCCAACAGCGATCGCACCGGTCTGGGCCCCGAGGGGCGAATCGGAAAAGAGGAAAGCGAAAGCCGGCATGGTCGCCGTGCCCTTGTAGAGGAGCTGGTAAACCTCGGTCGCCGACTTCAGCCGGGCGCCGACATTCGCGAGATCAGGGCCCACCCGGACCAGGCCCAACTGGACGCGGTTCTGGTAAATATAGTCACGGGCCCAGCTCTGGCGGGTGCCCCATTTGCGATCGATGTCGTTGCCCATGTCGGCGCGACGGACCTGCTGGGTATGGCACGACGCACAGCCAAGATCCTGATAAACCAATTGCCCGCGGGCCGCGATGCCCGGCATGGGCTCCGGAAAGGCCTTGGCCTCGGCCGGGTCGTAATAGGGAACCAAAGAGTCCAGCTGGCGGTGGGAAGCCAAGGCCAGCCCAACCCACGAGAACGTGAGCGCAGCGAGGAGACTGAGGAAGAAGATTGGTCCGTTTTTCATGGGGCGGACGGCGCTGGTGTCTCACGCGAGCTGGACGCGGTGCTGAAGGACTCGAGCTGCAGCCGGACAAGGTGAAAGAAAGCGATGATGGCTGCTCCGAGCAGGATGGCCTCGCCCGCCGTCGCAATCAGCAGACCGGGCTTGGCTGCGGCCGCCACGGCCGCAAAATTATTGGCCGTCTCGGCTTGGGCATGCCCTTGAGACCAGCCGGCGAAGGCCAGGCCAAGAACCGTCACCAGCGTGCCGGACGCTGCGACCACAAAGTGGGTCCCGATGAGGCCGGGTGCTGGCCATTTGGCGCCGGAGATGCGCGGCCCCATCTCATACACGGCAGCGAAGATCAGGAAGCTGAACGCACCACCCAAGAGAAGCTTGCTCTGAGCGACACTGAAATACGTGAAATGCAGCAGTTGCGAAACCGCATGCGTCGAAGTGATCACATCGGCGAGGCCGTTGACCAGATAGGCGGTGAGACCGAAGGCCACGAACCGCAACGTCGCCGATCCGTTCCAGGCAAAAAGTCCGGCCGGCAGATTGATCGCGACGACGAGGTAGTGAAAAAGCAGCAGATACAGCGCAACCACGGCAACCGTGGACACCCACACCGGAGCGGGTCCGCCGATCAGGTGGCGGCCGCCGGTCCAAGCGCCGAAAACGATCAGTGACCAGAACCCGAGCTTGGCGAACTCGTAGTGGGCGGCCGCGCGGCCGGTGAGCTTCGGCACAAGGTAATAAGCCGCGGCCACGGCGACCGGGAGCAGCCAAAGCGTGATGACGTTTTGGCCGAACCAGTTGGCCACGATCGCGTGGGTGATGCCATGGACCGGAGCCGCGAGGAGCATGACCTGCGCCGCGGAAAACAGCCACGGGAAGAGGAAGATCGCCGCAACCGCGTACCATTGGCTGGCGTAGGTCGAATCGGAACTACGTCCCGTCCAGGCCAGGACCGCAGGCGTGGTGATCGCGCCGGCGGCGACAAAAAGCAGCGGTTGGATGTAGCCCGGCATCTGCAGGAACGGGATCGAGGTCGCCTCACCGGCCGCAATGGAAACCACGCCGGCGGTGACGCCCAGATTCCAGAAAGCAGCTCCCGTGGTCAGCAGGCCCAGGCCGCGCAGCGGCGTGCCACCGAGAACGGAAAGCAGCCAGAGCGAGACGGCGAAGGCGGCGTTGCCGGCCCAACCGTAAATGAAGGCCGACTCCTGCATGGCATCCACCCGGCCATGCGTGAAGGCCACGCACGAGGCCAGGAAGGTCGGGGTGTGAAGCTGGATGGTGCCGATCAGCGAAAGCACCGTGCTGACAATCAGCCAGCCGAAGGCTGAGACGAGCAGCAGCACAAGCGGAACGCGCGCGGTCTTGTCGGATTCGCTGACGATTGCTTGGGACGGGGAAGACATCGGAAAGGGCGGCGGGTTCAGCGCTTGGCGCGGGCGTTGAGGTCGCGGACCGTCAGTTCCATGGCGCGGTCAAGCGGAAGCTGGATGCTACCCTTCGCCTGATCGATCCAGACGTACTTCGCCGTCTGGGAAGCCTGATCTTTTTGCAGTTCCGTGCGGTAGGCCTTCCGGGACTCGGGCGTGGCCCGCCAAGCCTGATCCGCCGGGAGCTGCTCGGGGGCGACATTGTAAGGCAGGGCGGCGGCGGACGGGTGATAGAATTCGCTGACCAAGCCGTAGAAAACTACAAAGCCGGCGAACACGACGACGACCGTGACCCAGGAGACGGAACGTGGGTTGGAATCACTCATGGTGCGTGAGGCATTCGCCAATGCGGGGATCGCGGATCGGGATGATCTTGGTTCCCGGGAGGCTGCGCAGGTAGGCCCAGACGCAGACACCGCCGACGCCCACCACCGAGGTCAGGACCCAGATGAGGTTCGACGAAAGGAACGGCAGGGAATCGCCATGCTCATCCTTCAGGGCCGGCAGAATGTTGTAGCAGAGATCGACCAGGATCACGGCGAGGATCCAGTAGGCGATCCGGCGGATGATGTGATGGGTGATCTTGAACCGGTAGGAAAGCAGCGCAAAGAAAGGGACAAAGAAATGCCCGAAGAGGATCACCAAGCCGACGTACCACCATTGGTTCGTGCTGCCGTCGTGATTCAACTCACGCAGATTGTACCAGAAGGTTTCCTCCGGGACGTTGGCGTTCCAGATCAGGAAGTACTGCGAGAAGGTCACGTAGGCCCAGAAGACCGTGAACGCCAGCATCAGCATGCCGATGCTGTGAAAGTGATTGTTATTGAGGACGCCCTTGAGGTCGCCGCGGCGGTGCAGCCAGACCATGATCAGCACGCCGCAGCAGAGCGCGCCGCGCACGCAGTTGGCGAAGAACCACACGCCGTACATCGTGGAGAACCAGTGATACTCAAGGCTCTTGACCCAGTAGATCGCGGCAAAGGTCAGGGACAGCGCAGTCAGCGGAATGCCGAGCGCCGCGGTCACGCGGCTCATGTGCGTCCACTTGAGGTCTCCGTCCTGGTCCTGCGTGAAGGACGCCTTGCGCAAACGGGATCCGAGCCAGATCCAGATCAGGAAGAAAATGACCGTGGCACCCGTCAGCATGCCGAGGCTCAGAAAACCGGACTTCTTCTGGTAGAGGATGTCGGTGGCAACGGTGCCGCCGTGGACCTCGTGCTCCGGATTCATCCACGGCCAGATCAGGTCGTGGGTTCCCATCCAGGAACCGACCAGCAACGGCAGGAAGAGCAGGAAGAGCCAAGGGAAGGCAGCGAAGCAATGCTCATACTGGCGCCGCAGCAGCACCGACCACGAGGCATCGAAAATATGGTGGATCAGCACCAGCAGGAGCATCCCGATCGCGATCGCCGTGCAGTAGGTGATGCCGACCAGGTACGCCAGCGCCACGGCATGGTAGTCGTGGGAAATAAAGAAGCCGACCACCGTGAGCGCGAGGCCGGCGAGGCCGATCATGAGCGCGCGACCGGCCGCAGCGCCGGAAGTACCGGTGACGCTCGGATTAGCTGAGATCGTGGCGGAGGAGGTGCTCATCGGATGCCGAGGGATTGGCGGAAAGCGGCGTCGGTGACGTCAGCGGCGGTGCCCTGCCGGGAACGCTGCAGCGCGCGTACGTAGGCGACGACGGCCCAACGGTCCTCCGGGTCGAGTTTGTCGGAGTACGGGAGCATCAATTTGCTCGGGGAGCCGTTCGTGATCGTGTCGAAGATCTGGCCGTCCGCCATCAGGCGAATGCGGTCATCATGGTAGCTCGTGGCCGCCACGCCGTACTTCTTAACCACCCCGTTGCCGTCACCCAGGGCGCCGTGGCAGGGGGCGCAGTAGATGGTGAAGCGCTCTTGTCCGCGCGTGAGCAGCTTGGCGTCAATGGTGATGCCGGCGGGAAAACTCGTGATGAAGGCCCCGGCGGCATCTTTGCCGCGGTACAACCCATCGTCGGCGCGGAGCGGAAGGCTCGCGGGCACGACATTGGCCGGCAGCGGACGATCGGACCGTCCGTCGGCGAAAAAGGTGCTGGAGGACTGAGGGCGGAACTTCGGCTGGTACTTCATCCCGGGAAACGCCCACTCGGGGAAGACATCCATCGGGGCGGACGTGAAGTTTTCTCCGCGGAAACCGAGGAGAGAAACGGTCAGGACGACCACGAAGGCGGCGACAAGATAGACGTAGCGCATGGGTCAGGCCTCCAGTTCCTTGATATCCAGACCGCCCGCCGCCTCAAGGAGGGCGCGGGTCTTGGCGGCGTCGAAGCGATCATCGCGGGCCTCGATCACGATGAAAAAGCGGTCGTCCATTCCGCGGCGGATCTGATCGTGCTTGAGCACCGGGTGGTAATGCATCGGCAGCCCGTTGAGGACGAACATCCCGCCGATCGTGGCGAAGGCCGTGAAGAGAATCGTCAACTCGTACGACACCGGGAAAGCGAACATCGGGCTGAAGAGCGGCTTGCCGCCGACCACCAGCTTGTAGTCGTAGGCGCCCGTCCACCAGATCATGGTCATGCCGGTGATGAATCCCGTGATCCCGCCGACCAGTGAGATCCGGGGAACGATCGAGCGCTTCACGCCCATGGCCTTGTCGAGGCCGTGCACGGGGAACGGCGTGATGCAGTCCCACCGACGGAAACCGGCATCGCGCACTTTTTCCGCGGCGCGGTAAAGCCCGGGAGCGGTGTCGAAGGCGGCGATCAGGCCGTAGTTTTGGGCAGCCATGGTCGGATCAGTGATGGTCGTGCCCGCCGTGGACATCGGCCTGGGGCGTGACCGCCTTCAACTCGGCCATCGGCATGATGGGGAGGAAGCGGATGAAGAGGAGGAACAGGACCGAGAAGACGCCGAAGGTCCCGAAGAACGTGAAGATCTCAACGATGCTCGGCGAGTAGTAGCCCCAGCTCGAGGGCAGGAAGTCGCGGGCCAGCGAGGTCACGATGATGACGAAGCGCTCGAACCACATGCCCACGTTGACGAAGATCGAGAGGATCCAGACGAGGGCCGTGTTCGAACGGACACGCTTCGACCAGAAGAACTGCGGGGTGATCACATTGCAGGTGATCATGATCCAGTAGGCCCAGGCGTAGGGGCCGAACGCGCGGTTGATGAAGGTGAAGCCCTCGTACGGATTCGCGCTATACCACGCGATGAAGAACTCCATCGCGTACGCGTAGCCGACCATCGTGCCGGTCGCCAGGGTGATCTTACACATGCAGTCGATGTGGTACTGCGTGATCAGGTCCTCGAGCTTGTAGACGGCGCGGAGCGGCAGCATCAGCGTCATCACCATGCCGAAGCCGGAGAAGATGGCGCCCGCGACGAAGTAGGGCGGGAAGATCGTGGTGTGCCAGCCCGGGATCAGTGAGACGGCGAAGTCGAACGACACGATGGTGTGCACCGAGAGCACCAGCGGGGTCGAGATGCCGGCCAGGATCAGGTAGGCCATCTCGTAGTTGCTCCAGTGGCGGTTCGAACCGCGCCAGCCCATGGCGAACAGACCGTAGAGGAAGGAGCGCAGCTTGTTGCCGGCCGCCTCAAAGCGGTCGCGCAGCGTGGCGAGGTCCGGCAGGAGGCCGACGTACCAAAAGAGGACGGAAACCGTACCGTAGGTCGAAACGGCGAACACGTCCCATTCGAGCGGTGAACGGAAGTTCTGCCAGATCCAGTTCGAGTTCGGGATCGGGAACAGGTACCACGCGTACCAGACGCGACCGACGTGGAAGACCGGGAAGATCGCGGCGCAAACGACGGCGAAAATCGTCATCGCCTCAGCGGCGCGGTTGATCGACGTGCGCCACTTTTGGCGCAGCAGGCAGAGAATGGCCGAGATCAGGGTGCCGGCGTGGCCGATGCCGATCCAGAAGACGAAGTTGACGATGTCCCACGCCCAGTTGACCGGGTTCGCGTGGCCCCAGACGCCGACGCCGGTCGAGATCAGGTACGTGATGCCGGCGACCGTGAAGGAGGCGACGCAGCAGGCGATGACGAAGCAGATCCACCACCAGGCGGGGGTCTTGCCCTCGATGATGCCGCAGATCTTGTCGGTGATCCACGCGAAGCTGCGATTATTTTCAACGAGGATCGCCCGGGGGAAGACCGCCGGGTTGACCTCCTGCAGGATCGCGGGAGCGGGGACGCTGGATTCGACGTGGGCCATGTCAGTGCTTAGCTCCCGTCTTTTCCGCCGCGCCACCGGGGGCGACAGCGGCCTCCGCGCCATGAGCGCCGGGGTGGTTCTTCTCGTTGTATTCGATCCGGCTCAACGGGAGCGCGGCGTAGTCGGGCATCCGCGGGTTCGGATTGCGCAGCTTGCCGAGATAGGTGGTGCGGGGACGGATATTGAGATAACCGAGCACCGCGTAGTCCTGCTCGCGGCTCTTGGCCTGCGATACCTCGCTGTTCGGATCGAGAATGTTGCCAAACACAACGGCCTCGACCGGGCAAACCTGCTGGCAGGCGGTCTTGATCGTTCCATCCGGCACGAGCACATCAGCCGGGTTGCCCGCCTGCGAGCTGGCCGTCCGGTGCTGGATTTTGCCGTTCTGGATGCGCTGGATGCAATAGGTGCACTTCTCCATGACACCGCGCATGCGCACGGTGACCTCGGGGTTCTTCACCATCTTGACGAGCTCCGGCATGCCCTGCGGGCCGACCGGGCCAAGGTAGAGGCTGTCGAGCTGACGCTCGTTGAAGTCGAAGAAATTGAACCGGCGGGTCTTGTACGGACAGTTGTTGGCGCAGTACCGCGTGCCGATGCAGCGGTTGTAGGCCATCGTGTTGATACCCTCGGCATCGTGCACGGTAGCATTGACGGGGCAGACGGTCTCGCACGGAGCGAGCTCGCAGTGCTGGCAGGCCATCGGCTGCAGGGAAACCTGGGGATCCTCGGGCAGCTCGCGGTTGCCCTCGCCGCCAAAGGCACCGGCCTCGGCCGTGCCCGTGGAGTAATAACGGTCGAGCCGGATCCAATGCATCTCGCGGCCGCGGGCCACCTGCTCCTTGCCGACGATCGGAATATTGTTCTCCGCCTGACAGGCCACCACGCAGGCGTTGCAGCCGGTGCAGGTGTTCAGATCGATCGACATGCCCCACTGGTGGTAGCCGTCGAGATTCGGGGTCGAGTAGAGCGACTGGCCGCGCGGCAGGGACGCCTGAACGGCGCCACCGTGGATGCGCTTCTTGTAGTCCGCTTCGCTCTCGCCCGGCAGATGCGCGCCCTGCTCGCCGAGGACGGCGGGCGTGTGCGACTCCATGCCGATGGTGTTGACGTAGGCGAGGCCCTTGCTGCCTTCCTTCTGGACCTCGTCGAGATTGGCTTCGCGCACGATGTCGCGGCCTTCCATCGACCAATGCTCCTGGGTGTTCGCCAGCAGCATCCGTTCGTCGGTCACCGTAAGCTTGGCCCCCGTGACGAAATGCGGCGCGGTGGACGTCCGGAGCGCATAGGCGTTGTAGCCGGTTCCCTGGCCAACGTGGCCGGTCACACTGCGCCCATACCCGAGCGGCAGCACGATCGTGTAGTTCGAAAGACCCGGTTGAATATGGATCGGACCGCGAATCTTGCGGGTGCCGATCGTAACCTCTCCGACGTGGGCGTTTTCCTGGCCGCGGCTGAAATCCGCCTCTTCCTTGCGGGCCACCTGGAGCATCGCGCCCTTCGGATCGATCCCGAGCTCCTTACCGAGCTTGGGGCTGACGAGGATGGCATTGTCCCACGAAATCTTGGTGATCGGATCCGGGCACTCCTGCAGCCAGCCGTTGTTGGCGAAGCGGCCGTCGTCCATCTTGTAGTCGGCGATGAAGCGGACCTCGAGATTCGACGCGGACAGGGCCGGGGCCAAGGCCGCCACCGCGGTCGCAGCCGTGGGCTGGACCTGGCCGACCACGCGGAAAACGGAATTGGCGAGCAGGCCGTCGTGCAGGAACTTCTGCATCGCCTTCTCGGCGTCACCACCGGCCAAAGCCGTGATCGTGGCGCGCACGTGGGCGTAGGGATCCGTTTCGGTCTGGCCGGAGATCCGGGCGAGAACCTCGATCTGGGTCAGCCCGCCGAACAGGGGGACAATCATCGGCTGCACCGGCACAATCGTGCCGTCGACCGTGCGGGCATCACCCCACGACTCGAGGTAGTGGGCCGCGGAAAGATGGGTGCCGGCGATCGAGGAGGTCTCGTCGACGTAGCCGCTCAGGTGAATGACATCAGCCACCTTCTTCTGGGTGGCGGTCCACTCAAGATCGGCCGGGGCATTGTAGGCGGGGTTGCCGCCGAGAATTACGAGCGTGCGGACCGAGCCGCCATTGATCGCGGTGGCCAGCTGCGAGATCGTCGCGGCGGCGGGCGCGGCCGGAACCTCGACCAGATCCACCGTGTGGCCCACGTTGCCGAGGGCGACATTCATCCGGTAGGCCAACGCGTGAACCGACGCGGGCAGGTGGGCGCCGGCGACGATCAGCGAAGCGCCGCGATTCGCGAGGAGGTCCTCGGCGCAAGCATCGATCCAAGGCTGGTTGATCCCGGTGACCGCGGCGGGAGCGGCGGTGCGAGTCACCTTGGCGGACAGCGCGGCGGCAAACGCCTCCATATGGCTGCTCGCCAGACGGAGCCGATGGTCGGCCATCGCTCCGGTGAGCGAGAGGCTGCTCTCCGCCATGTAGAGGCGGTTCATCGGGTCGTCCTTCTTGGTCACCCGGCGCCCCTTGGCGAACTCGCGGGCGTAATAGAGACTCCCGGCCTCGGCCTGGAGAAAGTCGGCCTCGAGCGAAACGATCCGTTTCGCAGCAGCGAAGCGGTAGAGCGGACGGAGATTGGCGTTGCCGAAGACCGACGCGGAGGCCGCGGCCGGGGGCAAATCGGTCACCGGCTCGTACTCGGCCCAAAGCGCCTGCGGATAACGCTGGCGCAGGGTGGCGACCAAGCGGGCGCGGGTCGGCGAAGAGGATTCGTCGGCGAGGAAGGCCAGACCGGCGCCGCCCGTCGGCGTGTAGGTCGTGGCGATCGCGGCGAGGAGCGCGTTGACCGCGGCGGCATCGAGTTTCGCCCCACCCTTCGTGTGCGCCATCGAGCGCTCCGGGTCGTAGAGGTCGAGCACCGAGGCCTGCGCGAGCAACGAACTGGCGGAACCGTGCAGCCCATAGGTGGGATTGCCCTCGATCTTGGTCGGACGGCCCTGATGGGTCTCAGCGAGCAGCGGGATCGCCGTCTTGCGGATCGGCATCGAGGTCGCGAAGTAGAGCGGCAGACCGGGAATGACACCCTCCACAGACTTGCCGTAGGGCAGAATGAACTTCTCGGGGCGGCGGCAGCCGGCAAGCCCAAGCCCGCCCAGCGCAAACGACGCCGCCATGATCTTCATGAAACGGCGGCGGTCGACCCCGTTCAGCGAATCCGCGCCCTCGGGAAACTCGCGGTCCATCCTGGCTTGGAAGCCCGGCGTGGCGGACAGCTCGTCAAGGCTGCGCCAGTATTGCGGCCCGGAAAGGGCGCGTTCGGAAGGAGCCGGATGCTGAAATTGGCGTTTCATCGATGGCAACCGGAGCAGCTCTCGGGCGGTTTGATTTTCCAGTCGTGGATGAACTTCATCCCGGCCTCGACGCCCGACTTGTCGGCGATCCGCGGTGAATCGAGGTTAAAGACGTCGGCCTTCTCGCGCACCCGGAGCTCAGGGTTGCGATGGCATTCGATGCAGAATCCCATGCTCAGCGGCTGGGCGTGGGCGACCACATCCATCTCGTTGATCTTGCCGTGGCACTCCACGCAGCTGACCCCGCGGTTCACGTGGGCGGCATGGTTGAAGTAAACATAGTCCGGCGTGGTATGGATCCAGACCCAGGGAACCGCCTCGCCGGTTTCGTAGCTCGCACGCACCGGGGCCAGCAGGGCGCTGTCCTTCTTGACCTGATTGTGGCAGTTCATGCAGGTCTGCGCCGTCGGGACATTGGAATGACCCGATTTTTCGACGTTCGAGTGGCAGAAACGGCAGTCGAGGCCGAGCTGGCCGGCATGCAACGCGTGGCTGAAAGGCACGGGCTGCACCGGCGCATACCCGACCCGGGTGTACTTCGGCGTCATGTAATACGTGACGCCCGCCGTGGCCACGCCGCCGAACACGACCAGAAAGATGATGATTTGGAGCGGGAGCCGGTTGGCCGATTTTGGGAAGATCTTCGACATGGCCGGATGATCAGAGCGATGCGTTGCGCCGGGCGACCGCGCGGGACTCAACCGCAAGTTTCACCGGAACTGCATCCACGGCGGGCACGGCCGGCTGAGCCTCCACCCGGTTCACGAAAGCCCGGGGAAGGGCCACAGCGGCTACGGCAAGGCCGAGCGCTTTCGCGAGGAAGTGTTTGCGTGACTGGTGTTGGCTCACAGTTGAACGGGTGAGGAAATAATCAGCGCCGAAGCAAGGAGTCGCCCCGGGCGTTGTAAACGAAAATTCCTTCAGACATTTCGGCATGGGGATTAATTAGCATCGCGCCGGTTCAGCCTTGGCCCGGCTAATTGCGCGCTAATAACCGCGGCGAACGAACGAGTCAGACGAAAAGCCCGTCGCGCATCGGCCGGGTGGCGTCGCAACGGTTCGCAATCTCGGGGTTGTGCGTCACCAGGACCACCGCTTGGCCGTTTTCCTTGGCCAAACGGGTCAGCAGGTCGAATACGAGGGCGGAATTCTTCACGTCGAGATTGCCCGTCGGTTCGTCCGCCAAGATGATCGTCGGCTGGTTCGCCAGCGCCCGCGCCACCGCCACGCGCTGCTGTTCACCGCCGGAAAGCTGGGTGCCAAGCCGGTGGCTCTTCTCCCCCAGCCCGACCGAAGCCAGCAGGGAATGGGCCCGGGCCGTCATCTCGGGCTCCGGGAGCCGGCCCAGCTTGCGCATGGGCATCATGACATTCTCCAGCGCGGTGAACTCCAGCATCAGGAAGTGAAACTGGAAAACAAACCCGATGTGCGCGCCGCGAGCCGCGGTGCGGGCGGCGTCGTCGGTGTTCGACATGACATTTCCGTTAATTGAGATCTCGCCGCCGTCGGGCTGGTCGAGGAGACCGAGCAGGTAGAGCAGCGTGCTCTTGCCGCAGCCGGACGGGCCGACAATCGCCTCGACCTGTCCGCGCCGGGCTTCGAAAGAGACCCCCTTGAGGACATGGACTCTGCCCTCATCGCGGCCCAGGTAGCGATGCAGACCCGAGCAGCAGAGCACGACCTCGCCGGGGGCGCTGACGGAGGCAGCCTTCATTGCGCGGTCCCCCGAACGATATCACCCGGCTCGAGCCGCGCGGCCCGGCGGGCCGGGATGATGCTGGCCAGCATGACCATGACGACGGCCGTGCTGACGGCCTCAACGTAATGCCAGACATCCCAGGCCACCACGTAGTACTTGGCGGAGAAGATGCCGCTGATGCCGCCATTGCGCAGGGGCATCTTGGAGATGCCGTAGGTGGACGCCGCACCGAAAACGCACCCGATCACAGCCCCGATGGTGAGAACGATGACGGCCTGCCAAAGGAAGATCCGGGTAACGTCTGCCCGCTCGTAACCCATCGACCGCAGGATCGCGATGTCCTTGGTCTTCTCGATGACGATCATCGCGAGTGTGTTGAACATGGCCACGCCGGCGATGAGCGTGAAGACAAGCACCGTGATCGCCGACGAAACCTGCAGCGCGCTGAACGCCGAGAGCCAGGAGCGCTCCCGTTCCTGCCAGGGCTGGGCATTGTACCTCAACTCATCGACAATCCGCGCCGACTCGACCGGCGCACGCGCGGGATCGGCCAGCTGGAGTTGAAGATAGGACACGCCCGTCGGACGGTGCAGGACCGAGGCCGCGTCGGACAGGGAGAGATAAATCCGCTCGCGGTCCATCGCACTGATGCCCGTGACAAAAATCGCCATCACCCGATACCGCTGGGGCGTAGCACCCGATTGGCTGACCTGGATGAAGTCGTTGAGGCCAATCAGCAGCCGGTCCGCCAGCTCCCGCCCGATCATCGCTCCAGCCGGGCGGTTCCGGAAATCATCGACGCTCCCCTCGACGATCTTCGCCCCGAGATTGGAGACCTTGAGATGCTGGTCGATATTGATGCCGTAGACGCGGCCCGTGTCGGAGCGCACCGCGCTGGAGATGTCGACCGAGCCCTTGAGCACCTGCGACACTCCGACCACCGCGGGGTTGTCGTCGAGCGCGGCCACCAAGCCGGCCGGTTCCTCAATGCCCGCCTGCAGTTTCACCGCGTTGTCCTGCGTCGTCTCGATGACCACCCCGGAGCCGTGCTCGGTCTCAAAACTGGTGCGCGCCGACTGGATCTTGTCCTGGATCAGGACGGCACCGTCGGCGCCGATGATCGTCTCGATGAAAAGATCCTGAAACCCGGTCGTGGTGGCCTGGGTGATGATGAACAAGCCGACGCCGAGCACGATGCAGGTCAGGCTCATCACCATCGCCCGTTTCTTCGCCGTGAGGAAACGGAAGGCGATGCGAAGATTCGGCGACATTGACGGTAAAACCGGCGGTGAGACCCGAATTATTTGCCCGCGGGTGCCACGGACTCGGTCCGCACACTCTGGCCGTCGCTGAAAAGTTCCTGGCGATCCACGATCACCTCTTCACCCGGAGAAACCCCGCTCAGGACCTCGATGACGCTGTCGGAGTCATAACCAGGCTTCGGGGTCCGGACCTCCACCTTGCCATTCCGCACCACATAGATGCGGTTGTTGTAGATCGCGCGCCGGGGCACCCGAACCTTGGCCTCCCGCTCATCGATCGTAATCACGCCATCACCGGACTGTCCGGTCTTGTTCAGCAGCGCCGGGTCGATGGCGAGGTCGAGATGGGCGATATAGCGCAGCGTCGAGGAATCTTGCGCCGGGAGGATCGTCTTGATCGTGCCAAAAAAATCGCCGTCCAAGCCGGTAAGCCTGACCCGGATGCGAAGGCCTTCCTTCACTCCCTTGGCCAGATTCTCCTCGCTGATGCGCGCCTCAACGATGCGCGAATTGGTGATCAGGGTCGCCACGGTCTGACCGCCATTGATATAGGCGCCCTTCGAGAACTTGATGTCGGTCAGCGTGCCGGCGAACGGCGCCCGGAGAGTCAGGTTCGCAAGCTCGAGTTTGCGGCCCTCGATCTCTTTTTCCTTATGGGCGACCGCATCGTCCGCCAGAATTTTTGCCAACTCCTGATTGAATCCCAAATCCCGCACCTGATTCTCGATTTGCTCGTAAGCCACCAGAGACAAGCGACCGGCGTCCTTGTCGACCCGCTTGAGATCGAGATTCTTCTGCGCGCTCTGCAGAGCGCTGGCGCGGATCTTCTCGTTGACGGTGTTCATGGCCTTGGCGGTGTTCAGGCTAATTTCAAGGTTATCGACCTCCAACTGCTTGTTCTGGGTGTCGACGCGCACCAGGACATCGCCCTCCTGCACGACCTGCCCCTCCTTCAGCTCGTTCAGCATCCGCCCGGAGCCCTCGATCTTGAGTTCGAGCGAATTCTCCGCCCGAACCTTGATCTGGGCCGACACGGCCTTGGCGACCTTGCCACCCTTGGCCTCCTGCACCGTCGCGGTGGGCCGCAGGTACAGGGTGACGCCGAAGTAACCCGCGGCGACGATGCCGGCGACCACGAGCAGTTTGATTCCGGGATTATTTGCCATGGCTGAGATAACTGGGGGGAAGCTGGTTCATCATCGGGTCGGCCCCCACGAGGGAGACAAAGTCGGACCATTGCTGGAGAAAATTCGCGCGGGCGACGAACGCGTTGATCTCGGCGGCCTTGAAGGCGGCCGCGGACAGTTCCACCTCCACCTCGGCGCGCTGGCCGCTGGCGAGGAGTTCCTTGTCGACATGCAGAGCACCCGCGGCGCTCGAAAGACCGCGCTCGGCCAACTGCATGGCCCGATACTCCAGTGACACTTGCTTCCGGCGGTTCTCCGCCTCGTCGCGGGTCGTCTCCATGTAAGTCTGAAGCTGGCGCTCGTACGAGCGCTTGGTACTCAGGGCGGAAAGTCTTCCGGCGCGAGCGGCCCCGGCGTCAAACAGGGTGAAGCTCATACTGACGCTGGCGCTCCGGACGGCCACAAAAGATGAAGAGACATTGCCCGCACTGTCCGATGAGTTGCTGGCACCGGTGCTATACCCGGCGCCGAGACCGATTTTCGGGTAATTCGCATACTTCGCCATCCGGGAGCTGAGATCGCTCTGCCTCAGGTACAGGGCGTAGGACTGCGCCACAGGGGTTTCCGCCACGCCACCATGCAGGAAAACATCCAACAACGCGGCCGGTGTCTCCTCCGGCAGGCGCGGTTCGGGAAGGACGTCAGGAATCGCCGATTCGGCGAAGACGATCTGCCCTGCCAAGCGGGCGAAAAGCCGCTTGAAATTCTCAAAATCCTGCTCCTGGCGGTCCGCCGCCAGTCTCACTGACAGAACGACCGACTCGGCGGCGGGCAGTTCATCAGGCGCGCTCACGCCGCGCTCAATGCCGTCCTTCTTCGCCGCCAGCGCCTTCTCCTGCATCGTCGCCTGCAGGCGGGCCTGGGCCAGGGAGGCCTTCTTGATGATGAGCTGCGTGTACTGCGACCTGAGCGCACCCAGCAAAGTGCGATAAGCATCGGCATAGTTCCTTTTGGCGATCTCCTCTCCCAGCTTTCCGATGTCGGCGCGGGCCTTCACATCGCCCTCCTGAAAAAGGGGCTGTGAAATTCCCACCCCGTAGGTGAAACCGCTCGAGGAACTGGAGGAGCTCGCATTGCCCGACGCTGAGGAAACACCGCTAATGCCATAACCGGCGCTGCCGGTCAGCCGGGGATAGAGGCCCGAAACCGCCGTAATCTTCGCCGCCTCGGTTTGGGCGAGGGTGATGCGCTGGTTCAGCATGGTGGGCGCCAAGTTCACCGCGTCGGCCAGGATCGTTTTCAGTCCGGGCATGAGGTCCTCGGTCAAGGTGCCGCTCACGGCGGTGGCCTGGCCCGCCAGCGCGAGCGGCCCGAGCGCAAGGGCGGCGAGGACGATCGGGAGCCGCAACAGGCGAATCATCGTGGAGACAGTCATGGATCGCGGTGGGCCGGCATCAGATCGGGGCTGTCGAGCCGGTTCGATCTTCGCAGGCATGGCAATCCCGAAAACCCGTCGGGCCCGTTACGGCACATCCGGCACTTGCCTCGACCGCCGGCAACCCCAACGTCGGCGCTCACGCTTCCACTCTTTCGCCGTGAAGATCCCCATCCTTGACCTGAAGCCCGCGACCGAAGAACTCCGGCCGGAGTTGAACGAGGCCTTCGCCCGGGTCATGGCGTCCGGACATTTTCTCCTCGGGCCCGAACTGGAGGCATTCGAGCGCGAATACGCGCAAAGCACGGGAGCCAGCCACTGCGTCGGTGTCGCCAACGGGCTCGAGGCGCTGCAGCTGGTGCTCATGGCCTGGGGCGTGGGCCCGGGCGACGAGGTCATTGTGCCCTCGAATGGCTACATCGCCACCTGGCTCGCCGCCACTCACGTCGGGGCGACCATTGTCCCGTGCGAGCCCGATCCGCTGACCTACAATCTCGATCCGGCGAAGCTTCCCGCGCTGATCACCCCCCGGACCAAGGTCATCCTGCCAATCCACCTCTACGGTCAGACCGTGGACATGGACGGCATCAACGCGGTGGCCCGCCCACGCGGCATCAAGGTGCTGGAGGACGGCGCCCAGTCCCATGGGGCGCGGCTGCGGGACCGCCAGAGCGGCAATCTGGGCGATGCCGCCGGCATCAGTTTTTATCCGAGCAAGAACCTCGGCGCACTCGCCGACGGCGGAGCGGTCCTGACCAACGACGCGCCCCTGGCCGATCAGATCCGCCAGCTGCGGAACTACGGCTCGAAAGTGCGCTACCAAAACGAGCAGCTCGGGTTGAATTCCCGCCTGAGTGAACTGCAGGCGGCTTTCCTGCGCGTGAAACTGCCGTACCTCGCCGCGTGGAATGCCCGGCGCTCCGGCCTCGCCCGGCACTACCTGAAGAATTTGAGCGGGATCGATGGCCTGACCCTGCCGGCGGTGCCCGCGTGGGCGGAGCCCGTCTGGCATCTGTTTGTCGTGCGGACCACCCGCCGCGATGCGCTGCGGGATTTCCTGACTGCGCGCGGCATCGGCACCCAGATCCACTACCCCATCCCGCCCCATCTCTCGGGAGCCTACCACCACCTAGGCTGGAAACCGGGAGACTTTCCACTGGCCGAGACCCTCGCCGCCGAGGTCCTGAGCCTGCCGATCGGGCCACACGTGGCACCCGGTGACGTGGACGAAGTTTGCCGGGCCGTGCGCGAATTCTTCGGGCGTGGCTGAGGCTCCGCGGTCTTTAGCCTTGAAGGTGCCGGCTCGGTTGCTGGCATGCAGCCTACCCATGGCGGTCACAGCCTCCCGATTGTTCCTGGCCGGATTGAATCCGGTCGCCCCCCTTCGCCAGCTCACCGCCCGACGTGAACTGCTCTGGCAGTTCACCAAGCGCAACTTCGAGCAGAAGCACAAAGGCAGCTACCTGGGCATCGGCTGGGCCGTGCTGAACCCACTGCTGATGCTCGGACTGTACTTCATCGTCTTCGGTAAGATCTTCGGGGGTCACTTCGGCGGCATTCCGGAGGAAGGACCGTTCGACTTCGCCTTGGCCCTGCTCATCGGCCTCACGATCTTTCACTTCCTCTCCGAGGCCATCAACCAGTCACCGGCGCTCATCGTCGCGAATCCCAACCTCGTAAAGAAGGTGGTATTCCCGGTGGAAATCATCCCGGTGGCCAATCTCGGCGCGGCCTTGGTGAACTTCGCCGTCTGTCTGGCCCTCGTGGTCGTGGGGCAGGCATTTTGGGGCAAGCTCGGGCTCGGAATCGGAATGCTTTGGCTGCCCGTGCTCGTCACTCCCGTGATCCTCATGGGCTTCGGCCTCGGCTGGCTGCTGGCAGGCTTGGGCGTTTTTCTGCGCGACATCGCCCAGACCACCCAGTTTCTGTCCCTGGTCCTGATGTACATCAGCGCGGTGTTTTTCCCGGTGGAGCGGATCAAACAAATCCCCCTGCTGTGGGACTTCTTGAAGTTCAATCCGGTGCTGCAATCGATCCGCCTGTGCCGGGAAACCCTGCTCTGGCACCACGCCATCGACTTGACCCTCCTCGGCTGGCTCTACGTTGCCGGCCTGCTGATCTTCGTCGCCGGGCACGCGTGCTTCGCCGCGCTCCGGCCGTCCTTTGCCGACGTTCTTTAGGATTGCCGTTGCCGTTCGCCGGCAGCGTCATCTCCGGTTCAACTTTACCGACGTTTCCAAGACATTTCCGGCCATGCCCTCCCTCCTCCGATCCCGCCTGAAACTCGCGATTTCCTTCGGCCTGACTACGCTAGTCCTCTTTTTCAGCGGTTGCGCCAAGCAAACCACCCCCGCGGCGGAGACAGAGGCCGAAGCCAAGCGGCTTTACGAGCGGGCCGACGACTTCGTGAAGAAGATCGGCGAGGGCACCTACTCCTACGAGTACATCAATTTCCATTACAATCAGGCGGACAAGAACATCCAACGGATCCTAACCGCCTACCCCGAAACGGAGATGGGCAGGAAGCTAAAGGCCGGGGAACTCAAACTGGGCAACTACACCATCGACCAGTTCCGGGACTCCATCCTGCCCCAGTTGGGCGACATGAAGGAGGCCACGGAGAGCTTCATAAATTGCGCCATCTACCTGCATAATCTGCCCGAGGCGAATAGGGCGGAGTCGCGCGGTGCGCTGGCCCTGATTCTGGAGACACTCTGCCGTCAGGTGCGATCGGATGAGGCGCTCATATTTCCCAACCTCGATGAGGACCGGCTGCTCAAGCTGGCAACCATCACTCGCATCGTGTCCACGGGGGCGCAAAAAGGCGTCGGCTTGAACGTGATCCAAAGTGCGGAGCCGGGGGAAGAGCCGACGCTGGCAGGAGCCTACGCCCAAGGCTTGGCGGTCGGCGGCATGAAACTTGAGGATTTAGAGGCGCTGCCCGGTCGCTTCGAATCCCCCGGCCGCGAAGTGGAGCTGGGCATCCTCCGAGGCATGATCGAGCGCATGGCCAACATCTACCGCAACGATCACGACCTCATGCTCAAGAAAAAGACGGCCGAGAAGTCCGCGATTTCGGAAAAATCGCCCGCACCCGCCAAGGTCGAATCGGTCCGCTATGATGTGGCGGACTATTTTCGCCAAACCTTTGGGAGTCGGCCCTTGCCCGCCGCCAGCATCGCCTACGCCGGTTACCGGGCTCTGCAGGGTGAACTGGAGGAGGCCCGCGCCCTGACCGCCGGTCTCGGCGACGAAGCCCTGGCGCAGGTCATCATCAACTATTACGATTCCCTCGGCCTGAACGACCGCCTGACCGGCGGCGAATCGCTGCACCGGCAATGGGGCTTGGGAGCGGCTGCCGTGACGCAGTGCGACCTCAAGCTGGTCGATTACTTGGCGCGCAACGGCCTGCTGCCCGAAGCCGAACGCCTGCGCATCTCCGCCGTGGCCACGACCCCGGCGCTGCGCGACCAGTACATCCGCAGCTACATGCATGGCATGTTCTATTCCCGCACCGCTCTCTTCCGGCTCACCAACACCACGATTCCGGATCTCGACATCCGTGACCCGGCAATCTGCGCCGAGGTACTGCTCGACTGGGTCCTCTCGCCCAACCGGCTCCAAAAGGGCTCTTCCTGGGGCGCCGACCAGATCCTCTTCAAGTACTTCTCCATGCAAAAGGAAGGCCGGCCGGTTTCCCGCCAGATTGGCGCCAAGCGCAAGTGATGGTTTGCCCGGTGTCCTGACGTCATCCCGTCCGGCTCAGCCACCCCTCCCCCATGAACGAATTCCTCTCCTTCCTGCGCATGGCGTTCGAGCCTGCCGGGGCGGATGAAGCTGGCCGGATCTTCAACACCTACTGGTTCGTGGTGTTCGCGGCAGTCGCAACTGCCGGTTTCTGGCTCCTGCGCAAACCGGCCCTTCGCCTGCCGTTCCTCGCCCTCGCCTGCGTGGCCTTCCACTACCATTTCGCCGGACCGGCTGGAATGGCCCCGATCATCGTTCTCGGCATTGTCACCTACCTCATTGGGCTGACCCGCAGCCGCCACGCCTGCGTGGCCGGCATCATCCTGTCCGTCCTGGCGCTCTGTTTCTACAAGTACGCGCATTTCCTGACCCTCGAGGTGCTGGGCCAGATCAACAAAAGCTGGGGTCCCGCGATCGAGGCCTACGCCCGCCTGAAACTGCCCAAGCTGGCCTCCCCCGAGGGCAGCGCCTATCTTTTTGTGCCGCCCCTCGGCATGAGTTTCTTCGCGTTCGAGTTCGTGCACTACCTTTACGAGGTAAGGAAGGGTGCCGCCCCGCTCAGGAATCCGCTACACTTTACCCTGTTCTCGATCTTCTTCCCCTCCCTAGTAGCGGGGCCGATCAAGCGTTTCGGACAGTTCATCCCGTCGCTCGAGGCCGGGGCGAGTCAGGTCGGTCCCGACGATGTGGCGATTGGTTTCCGCCGGATCGCCATGGGCTTCCTCAAAAAGGTGGTAATTGCGGACAACCTGACGTCGGCACTCGGGCTTTATATCGGCACTTACAACGATCCGCATGTGGCCCAGTTCGCGGCGTACGGCATGGCCACCCGCTGGTTCCTGCTAATCCTGATCGCGCTGAGAATTCTCTTCGATTTCAGCGGCTACAGCGACATCGCCATCGGGCTGGCCCGCCTGCTCGGCATCCAGCTTCCGGAGAACTTCAATTGGCCCTACGCAGCCAAAAGCATCCAGGATTTCTGGCAGCGCTGGCACATTTCGCTGAGCTCGTGGATCCGGGACTACGTCTACATTCCCCTCGGCGGCAACCGCCACGGAGCCGGCCGCAAGATCCTGAACGGACTCGTGGCCTTTGCCTTGTGCGGACTCTGGCATGGCGCGGCTTGGAACTTTGTGGTCTGGGGCCTTTATCACGGCACCGGGCTGGCCATCTGCGCCAATTACCGCGCTCTGCCGGGCGTCGGCCAGCCGCTGGGCAAACTGCTCGATCTGGCCCCGAAGGGTTCATGGCTGCTCACCCAGCTCTTTGTTTGCCTCGGCTGGCTGCTGTTCTTCTATCCCCTCGACAAGGCGGCGCAACTGGCCGGGCTGCTCTTCGGAATCACCCCATGACCACCAAGGAGATTTTCCTGGCGCTCCGCACCAGCATGGTCACCCGCACCGTGCTGGCGGGCCTCGCGGTCGGTTTCGTCGGCATGTGCCTGCTCGGACGCCGCGCCGCCCACACCGTGGCTCACGAGAACTTCATCCGCTTCACGCAGTACACTTCCCCGGAATCAAAGTACTACCCGACGGTCAGCGAGATGATGTCGATCGTCCGCGCAAAGATCAAACCGGGGCAGATCCTCGTGGTCGTCGGCGGCAATTCCATCCTGCGCGGCGTCGCCCAGACTCCGGACCAGGTCTGGTCCCGAAAACTGCAGGAAAAGCTGGGCGATGGCTACTGCGTGGTGAACTTCGCCTTCAACAGCTCCCTGATCACGGACGCCGCCTCGGTCGCCGCGGAGGCACTGTCCAAGGAGTTCCCCCGCCAGATCTACATCGCGAACGCGGCGCCGACGCAGGCGCCCACGCCGGGCGGCAGCAGTGTCTACCGCTGGGTCTATTGGGATGCGTATTACAAGGGCCTGTTGCTCGATGCTCCTGCCCGGGAAAAGAAGGTCGCGGACACCATCTATACCCGGATTCCTTATCCAGACGGGCACGTCGTCTACCCTTTCAGGGGCAATATCCAGGAGCTGAAGCTCGCCGCCTGGTTGGACAGCTGGTGCTACTTCAACGATTTCTGGAATGACGTTGCCTATGAGGATTTCAACACCGTCTGGGGCAACCTGATGCCCGGGTTGGCCGACTTCATGCAGCCGCGGAAAAACTGGCGGGACCCGGATCCCGACGGGACGCAAATCCCCATGACCGTCCGCTTTCCTGCCACGACTCTCGAGGGCGAACTGGCCAACATCCGCGGCAACAGCCAATACGCCTTCAACAAGGACGCTGCTGGAAAATGGGAGATCTATCTCCCCCTTTGGGACGACGTTTTCCAAAAAGGCATCCAGGATATTTTCCCGCCGGCCCTGAAATCGCGCACCTTGATTCTGCTCAGCGGCACCGCGACGTACTACACGCGCTGGCTAACCGAGGATGAGCGCTATCGCGACAAGATCGCCTATGAGATGGCCGTGCAGCGCTGGAAGGCGGGCGGCTTCGACGCCATGGAGTACGGGCGCGATTTCGCGATCGAGGACTTTTATGACCGGACCCATCTCACGGCAACCGGCGCCCTGAAGCTGTCCGGCATGGTGGCACCCAAGGTCCGCGAAATGGCTCAGCAACTCGGATATCTCCCCAAATGAGCTCGCCCGAACAATTCGTCCGCTCCCCGCTCGCCCGGCATGCGTTCTCGCTGCTGGTCGGGCTGACCGTCGGCGTGTTTCTCCACTACCTGCTCTACCGGCTCGGGCTCCCGATCCAGCCGTTCATCTACGTGGCGTTCTGATGTCGCTGTCCTCCCGCACCTTCCTGCTCGTCACCGCGCTGCTGCTCAGCGGCGCCGCCCTGCGCGCCGATCCCCTCGACGAGTGGACGTGGCGCGGCACGGAGGCCAAGGGCAGTTTTAAGGGCGAAAACTACAACGGTGCCGCCTACGCCAACGGC
>CAIYFD010000133.1 GCA_903925425.1 uncultured Opitutia bacterium
CGAGCGACTCAAGTTGCCGGCGGGGCGGCTCGAGCTCATGAGCGGGATCCGCGAACGCCGGGTCTGGCCGGTCGGCACGCGGCCGTCGGACGCCAGTGCCGAGGCCGGGCGGGCGGTATTGGCGAAATCGCGCATCCGGCCCGAGCAGATTGAGCTCTTCATCCACGCCGCGGTGAGCCGCGACATGCTTGAACCCGCCACGGCGTCGTTCGCGCACCGGAAGATCGGACTGCCGGCCACCGCGCAGATCTTCGACGTGTCGAACGCCTGCCTCGGTTTCCTCAACGCGATGACCGTGGCGGCGGGACTGATCGAGTCGGGTCAGATCCGCTGCGCCCTGATCGCGTCGGGCGAGAACGGCCGGCCGCTGGTGGAGCAGACGATCCGCACGCTGCTGGAGCGGCCGCTCACGCGGAACGAGATCAAGCCGTACTTCGCCAACCTCACGATCGGCTCGGGTGCGGTCGCGGCGGTGCTGTGCCACCGATCCCTGGCCGGGGCGGGCGCGCACCGGCTGCTCGGCGGGGAGGCGCGGGCCGCCACGCAACACAGCGAACTTTGCCAAGGCGACACCCACGGGGCCGAAGGCCTGGCGATGCAGACCGATTCCGAGCAGTTGCTGGAGGCGGGGGTATCGCTGGCACGTGACACGTGGTCGGCCTTCACCGCACCCGGCGCGTACGCACCGGATTCATTCAACCGTTTTGTCTGCCATCAGGTCGGGAGCGCCCACCGGCGGCGGCTCTACGAAACGCTCGGGCTAGAGGTTGCGAAGGACTTCTCGACGTTTGAGACGCTCGGCAACACCGGCTCGGTGGCTTTGCCCGCAACGCTCGCGGCCGCCGTGGACGCGGGGGCGGTCAAGCCGGGGGACCGCGTCGGGCTGCTCGGCATCGGCAGCGGCCTCAATTGCCTGATGCTCGCGCTCGAATGGTGACAGCGCCCCAGATTCCCGGATGGCTGGGGGAACTTTATCCGTTCCAGCCGCAGAGTTTCACCACGCCGGGCGGGGCGCGGATGAGTTACGTCGACGAAGGCCCGCGGCGCGACGAGGCGGTCCTGATGCTGCACGGCAACCCGACGTGGTCGTTCTATTACCGTAACCTGATCCAGGAACTGTCGCCCACGATGCGCTGCATCGCGCCGGACCATATTGGCATGGGGCTCTCCGAGAAACCGGCAAACTACGATTACACGCTGGCGACGCGCATTGCGGACATCGAGGTACTGGTGGAGCAGCTGGGTCTGAAAAAAGTGCACCTGGTGGTGCATGACTGGGGTGGCGCGATCGGTTTTGGCTGGGCAGGGCGCCATCCAGAGAAAGTCGGCCGGATCGTGATCACCAACACCGGCGCGTTCGCGTCGACGCGGATTCCGCTGCGGATCGCGCTGTGCCGGGTTCCCGGACTCGGGCCGTGGGCGGTGAGGGCGCTGAACGCCTTTGCGGGTCCGGCCACCTGGATGGCGATGAGCCGGCGGAGCCTGAGTTCCGTGGAGCGCGACGGTTATCTTTTTCCTTACCGCAGCGCGGCCGACCGGGTGGCGGTGGCCGAGTTCGTGAAGGACATCCCGATGCAGCCGGCGCACCGGACCTGGAAAACGCTGCAGGAGGTGGAGCAGAACCTGAAACAGTTCCGCGATCATCCCGTGAGCGTGATCTGGGGCGGGCGTGATTTCTGTTTCAACGACCGCTTCCTGCAGCGGTGGCGGGAGATCTTTCCGCAAGCCTCGGTCGTGCGGATCCCTGACGCAGGGCATTACGTGCTTGAGGACGCCGGCGAAGATGCCTTGAGCCTGGCCGAAGGTTTCCTGCAGGAGCAGTGACCCGAGCATTTCGCCTCAGTGTATTTACTTAACATAATATCTATTGTGCGTTTTAATCCGAGGGATGCTTATCGCCTCTAAGAAGCCATATCGGCCAGGGCCCGAACGACCCTAACGGCCCTCCTTACGGCGAATGCAGCCAGCGCGCCGTGAACGGAAAATAGATAAACAGCGGCTTCCCGACCACATCCTTGGCGGGAACATAACCCCAGTAACGCCCGTCCGCGCTGTTTCCAGAATTGTCGCCGAGGGCCAGAAATTTGTCGGCCGGAACCTTCGCCATCGTTCCGCGCTGCAGCAGAACCGCCTGACTCTCCGGGGCGTAGCCGTAGCCGCGGAAATTGTTCTCACGGCTGGCGTTCAACTCAAAGGCCTTGGCGCCGGAAATGGGCGCACCGTTGCGCCAAAGCACCGGTTCCTTGACTTCGATCACGTCACCCGGGCGGCCGACAAGGCGCTTGATGTAATACTGGTCGCCGTAATCCCGGGCGATCAGGGGAATGTTGCCAGTGCGGAAAACGAAGCCCTGCCCCACCTCGGGCCGGAAGAAATGGTAGCTGACGCGGTCCACGAAGAGCTGGTCGCCGGTCATCACGTCAAACGACAGGAACGGCTTTCCGGCCACGGCCTTCACCGGCACGTCCACCCACTTCAAACCGTTTCCCCCGCGTCTGGAATTCCGCGCCGCGATGATCATCTGGTCCGACGTCATCCCAAACGCTTCGCGGACCGCCAGGTCGAAATCAAAGTCCAGCGGGAGCTGAAACTTCACCGGCGTCTCGTTCACGTAAAACAGGTACTGGCGCAACTCGGCCGGCAGCACGGCCCATTTGCGCCCGTCCACCTTGTCGAACGCCACGCGGCCGTCGCCGCCGAACATCTCGTTATAGCGCACCGGCACGCGGATCGTGCCCGACTCGGGCGCGACGACCTCGTGATGCACCGCACCGAAAAGAACAAAACGGGCGGCCTGCTTGGCCAGCGACGGCGCGTCTTCGCCAGCAGGATAAACCTCGGGGGTCATCCCATAGTAGCTCGGCCACATCGAATTCGTCGGAATCTTGAAGGGCTGGATGAAGTAGACTTTGATCCCGAGGATCACGATCGCGGCCATGAGGAAGAACTCCACGTTCTCCACCAGGCTGCTCTTCGGGTAGATCCGGCCGCCCACCTCGCGCAGCGTTTCCTCCAGGCGCTCGATCAGCAGCTTCAGCTTCGCGGCATCCTGCTTGGCCCGCACGGCCTCGCGGAGTTCCTGCGTGTGGCCCACCAGCCGTTGGGTCTCCGGCCCGGTCAACAGGTCGCGCCGGTAGTGCCAGACCCGGTCGGCGAGCTCGAGCCAGTGCTCGGCGGTCGAACGCATCTTCCGGTCCTGCGAGGCAAAGATTCCAAACACGGCGCGGGTTCTCCTGGTTCGGTCAGTTGGTTTTCAAAACCTTGATAAAGGCATCCGATGGGATCGAGACCTTCCCGAATTGTTTCATCTTCTTTTTGCCCTCCTTCTGTTTGTCGAGGAGCTTGCGCTTGCGGGAGATGTCGCCGCCGTAGCACTTCGAGGTGACGTCCTTCCGCATTTCCTTCACGTTGTCGCGGGCGATGATCTTGCCGCCGATGGCGGCCTGGATCGCCACCTTGAACATCTGCGGCGGGATGATCTCGGCGAGCTTCTCGCAGAGGGCCCGGCCTTTGCCCTCGGCCTTGTCGCGGTGGACGATGCTGGCGAAGGCATCCACCGGGTCGTTGTTGACCAGGATCTCCATCTTCACGAGGTCCGAGACTAGGTAGTCGCTGAGCTCGTAGTCCATCGAGCCGTAGCCGTGCGTGATGCTCTTCAGCCGATCGTTGAAATCCACCAGGATCTCATTGAGCGGCAGCATGCAGGTCAGCATCACCCGATGCGCATCGAGCGTGTCAGTGTGCTCGACGACGCCGCGCTTTTCCATGACGAGCGCGAGGATGTCGCCCATCGAGTCGTTCGGGATGTGGATCGACGCCTTGATCGTGGGCTCGCGGATCTCGAGGATCGTGCCCGGATCCGGCAGCAATACGGGATTATCGATCTGCGCGATCACGCCGCCGTGGGTCACGATGTGGTAGACCACACTCGGGTACGTGGAAATGATGTCCACGTCGTGCTCGCGGCGCACCCGCTCCTGGATGATCTCCATGTGCAGGAGTCCGAGGAAGCCGCAGCGGAATCCGAAGCCCAGCGCGAGTGAACTCTCGGAGGAATACACAAACGCCGCGTCGTTGAGCTGCAACCGGCCCAGGGCCGCCTTGAGCTTTTCGTAGTCCGAGGTCTCCACCGGATAGAGTCCGCAAAACACCATCGGGCGGACCTCCTTGTAACCCGGCAGCATGTCTGTGGCTGCCTTGTTCGCCAGGGTGATGGTGTCGCCGGTCTTGATCTCGGACGGCGTCTTGATGCTCGAGACGAAGTATCCCACGTCGCCCGCACCGAGCACGTCCACCTTCATCATCTTGGGGGTAAACACTCCGACCTCCTTGATTTCAGCCCGCTGGCCGGTGTTCATCAGCATCATTATGTCGCCGGCCTTGTAGCTGCCGGAGAACACGCGGGCATAGGCGATCACACCGCGATAGGAGTCGTACAGGGAATCAAACACCAGCGCGCGGGGCTGCGGATAATCGGTCCAGCGCGGCGCCGGCACGCGGCTGACCACGGCCTCGAGAATGTCGACGATGCCAATGCCGGACTTGCCGCTGGCGAGAATCGCCTCCTCGGAGGAGATCGTCAGGATGTCCTCCAGCTGTTTCAGGCAAAGTTCGAGATTGGCGCTCGGGAGGTCGATCTTGTTGATGACCGGGATGACCTTGAGCTTCTGGGCGAACGCAAGGTGCGCGTTGGCGACGGTCTGGGCCTCCACCCCCTGAGCGGCGTCGATCAGGAGCAGCGCACCCTCGCAGGCCGCGAGACTCCGCGAGACCTCGTAGGAAAAGTCCACGTGGCCCGGCGTGTCCATCAGGTTGAGCTTGTAGATCTGCCCGTCCTTCGCCGGGTACGTCATCGTCACCGGGTGGGACTTGATCGTGATCCCGCGCTCCCGCTCGAGGTCCATTGAGTCCAGGTGCTGCGCCGTGAGCACCCGATGCGAAACGGTGTTGGTGTACTCGAGGAGCCGGTCAGACAGGGTCGTCTTGCCGTGGTCGACGTGGGCGATGATGCAGAAATTACGCGTGAGCGGGACGGAAGACATGAAAGGGGCGGCGACGGCTCAGGCCGACAGGTCGGAAAACTCCGCGAAGCTGGTCACGACCCAAGCCTTGTCGGTCCGGCGCGCCAGCCCGGCGAGCACACCACCCGGCCCCAATTCCCAGAATGGACCGGCGCCGGCCGCGGCGGCCGCGCGCATGCACTGCTCCCAGCGAACCGGCGAGACCACGTGGCGCACCAGCGCAGCCTTGAGGTCGGCCGGGGCGGTCACGGCCTGTCCGGTTGTGTTGGTGAAGATCTGGCACTGCTGGGCCGCGAACGGGATCGGGGCCAAATAACCTTCGAACGCGGCGCGGGCCGGCTCCATCAGGCGGCTGTGATAAGC
>CAIYFD010000134.1 GCA_903925425.1 uncultured Opitutia bacterium
CGTGCACATGCCCGGCGGCACGATCGGCATCTCCATCGGCGACGGCTTCTCGATCTTGATGACCGGCACCGTGAACAAGGTGGCCGAGGGCACGATGCATCCCGAGCTGTTTGCGGTGAAGGTCTAACCGGAATTCCCCGTCAGGCCTCCAGCGACCACGCCCGCGCGGACCCCGCGATCAGGTCCGCCGCACTTGCCCGCCCCGATCCCGGCGGGCCGTTCGTCTGCCATCGGTAACAGGACCGTCTTATACGAATCTTGCCTGCTGCCGTGGAGGCGAGATAACCTGCGCTCTCAGCTGTTCGTAACCCCGTTCGTTTCCAACCCCTACCCCTACCCCCATGCAGTGCTCCAGCAGGTCTATTGTCAGGTACCTCGGCGCGGCCCTTGCCGCTGCGCTTGTTCTCGTCGTCGCCAGCTGCGCTACCTCCGAAGGTTCGGGCTCCGGCGGCCCTTCCGGCCCCACGGTCAAGGTAGTCCTGGATTCGCAACCTGCAGCCGTCATCCTCATCAACGGCACCGATCTCGGGACCACTCCGATCACGGTGAACATTGAGGTCGATGAGTCCGGCTTCCTTATGTACCCGGTGAGCATCGTCTGGGACTACGCCAAGGCGGGGGGCGCCCGGAACACCAAGACCAGCACCCAGAAGTGGGCGGTTGGGAAAAACCCGCCGGCGAAGATTTCATACCTCAACGGCATCCTGTCCGAGTCACGGGAAGCCGCCCCGCGCAATCCCCCGGGCACCAAACGCTCGTTCGAACGTTTTGACTGAGTTTTCCGGCTCCTCCCCTTCCAGCCCGGCCGCCCGGCCGGGCTTTTTTATGCCCGGAAAACAGCGGCAGGCTCAGGGTGTTTCCTGCCGGCTGGCGGTCGGCGACGTCCCGGGCTTCGCCCGCTCGGTGGCCTGCCCTTCCTCACGGATGACCACCGCACTGAAGGAAAGCTTCCGGGGCGGCACCCGCCCGGCGCCATAGCTCTTGGTGAGCACCTGGGGACCGCGGGAGGAACCGAGCATCGCAGCCGCGCGGGAATCCGAATGGCCGGAGGGATTGACCGAGATGGTCACGGCGTAGGGCAACGTCCCATCCTCGTTGACCTCCAGATAGATGTCCCGCGGCGCGTACCCCGCGTTGAAACCGTTCACGATCACATTCGGGCTGTCGTAGGTCGAATCGACCGACACGATGACCACGAGCGGAAGCTTGGCCAGTTCCTCGGGGCTCATCGCCTTCGCCTTCGATTCGGCGCTGGCGCAACCGGAGAGGCCGAGGGCGCAACCCAGGGAAAACAGGGACAGGAGGATAATTTTCATGGGCAGTTGAGGCGAGACGGCGGCGGGTGCCGCCGGGATACAAAAAAGGCGCCCCGCGGAAGCGGGACGCCTTGAAGTCTGGAACGAGGAAGGGGCTTATTCCTTCTTCGAGGCCTCGTCGAGGATGTCGCCGAGGTTCATCATGTCGTTCGCCCCGTCGCGCTTGAGGGCCTCGTAGGCCGAGGTCTCGGCGGCGAGCTGGTCGCTGCTGTAGTTCGCGGCCTTGATCGAGAGGCCGAGGCGGCGCTCTTCGCGGTCGATCTTGATGACGCGCGCCGTGACCTGCTGGCCCGGGTTAAGCACGTCCTTGATCTTCTCGATGCGCTCCTCGCTGATCTGCGAGATGTGCACGAGACCGTCGATGCCGTCCTTGAGCTCCACGAAGGCGCCAAAGGAGGTGATCTTGGAGATCACGCCGGTGACGACGTCGCCGATGCGGAAGTGGGCGTCGATGTCGGACCACGGATCGGTCGCGAGCTGCTTCATGCCGAGGCTGATGCGCTGCTGCGTGGGATCGATGTCGAGCACGATAGCGTCGACCTCGTCGCCCTTCTTCAGCACTTCGCTCGGGTGGTTGACCTTGCGGGTCCAGCTCATGTCGGAGACGTGCACCATACCGTCGATGCCGTCCTCGAGCTCGATAAACGCGCCGTAGGTGGTCATATTGCGGACCTTGCCGCGGACGCGGGCGCCGATCGGGTAGTTGTGGCGGACCATGTCCCACGGATTCGGCTCCAGCTGGCGGAGGCCGAGGGAGATCTTCTGCTCGGTCTTTTGGATGCCGAGGACGACCGCATCGAGCTCCTGACCGACCTTGAGGAGCTCGGAGGGCTTGGTGATGCGCTTGGTCCAGGACATCTCGGTGATGTGGACGAGACCCTCGACGCCCGGCTCGATCTCGATGAACGCGCCGTAGGGGACGAGGTTGACGACCTTGCCGTGGACCTTCGCACCGACCGGGAACTTCCGGTCGATCTCGTCCCACGGGTTCTTGGTGGTCTGCTTGAGGCCGAGGGAAACGCGCTCTTTCTCGCGGTTGACCTCGATGATCATGACCTGGATCTCCTCACCCTGCTTCACCATCTCGGACGGATGGGAGATACGGCCCCAGCTCATGTCGGTGATGTGGAGCAGGCCGTCCATGCCGTCGAGGTCGATGAACGCGCCGAAATCGGTGATGTTCTTGACGATGCCCTTGCGGACCTGGCCGGGCTGGATCGAGTCGAGGAGCGCGCGACGCTTGGAGGTGCGCTGTTCCTCGATGAGCTCGCGGCGGGAGAGGACGACGTTCTGGCGAACAAGGTCGATCTTGAGGACCTTGAAGTCGTAGGTCTGGCCCACGTACTGGTCGAGGTTCTTGGGCGGCTGCACGTCGATGTGCGAGGCGGGCATGAAGGCGTCGACGCCGATGCTGACGATCAGGCCGCCCTTGACCTTGGCCTTGACGCGGCCGGCGGCCACGGAGCCCTCGGGAAACTTGGTGAGAATGTTATCCCAGTTCTTCTTCTGCTCGGCCTTGTCGAAGGAAACGATCGGGTTGCCGAACTTGTCCTCGAGTTTCTCAAGCATGACCTCGATCTGGGCTCCGACCTGGAGCTCGCCGATGTCGATGAATTCAGAGGCGGGGACGACACCCTCGGATTTGCCACCGATGTCGACAACGACCTCGTTCTGGCGGATTTCAGTGATGGTGCCGGGGACAATCGCGCCTTCCTTCAACTTGTCGAAGGAGGACTGGGCCAGCAGCTCGTGCATTACGGAACTCATTGCGGTACTCATGTGCGGAGACCGACCGACGGGCGCCCTTGCTCCGGTGGGCACCGATCGACCGGGATGGTCCCGCCGAAGCGGAACCGATGGTTGACGGTTTAACTGACGTGAAGGGTCGGCGGGAGCATCGCGGCGACGCCGACCTGACCAATGAAAATGCCGCGAACGATCAGCGTCGCCGAGCGCCGGCGGGGGCCGCAAGGGTAAATTTCGCCCTGAAAACCGCTCGAAGCGGCCTATTCGACCGTACCCGATCCCTATTTCTTCAATCCCGCCGCGAGGGCGTTGAAGAAGGCCTCGTACAGCGCGAGGTCCGGGGCCGGCGCGCCGGTGGCGCGGCCGGAGGATTTACCGGGATCGGTCTCGAGGTACTCCTCGAGCCAGACCCTGACTTCCGAGCTACCGTCGAGGGTGTCGGCAAAACGCACGGTCAGCACCAACTGGCTGCGGCGGTTGCCGTTGCCTTCGGCGGTCTGCTCGGTGATCGCCTCCAGTTCGCCCTGGGCGGCACCACCGCGCTGGTATTGCAGACCGACCTTCGGCAGGGCCGCGACGGCGGCGGCGTAGGCCGCCCGGCGGTCGACCGCAAAGAGCCGGACATGGGGGGTGCCGCGGGTCGCGGCCTTCTCGCGCAGGTCCCGGATCTTGTCGGTGACCGAGGAACAACCGGCAGAGAAAAACGCCAAGGTGGCGAGCGCGCCGAAGATCAAGCTGACCGATCGGACGGATCGGACCGATCGGTCGGATAGGAGGGCGCGCGCCAGCCCGGATTGCGGCCGGCTCGGCGAGCCAGCCCTACCCTCGGAAATCTGGGGACGGATCGACATGGGATTCAGCGGGAACGCCGGAGCAGCTTCAGCGCGGCGGGCTGTTGTTGCGAGATGCAATGCAGGGTGCCGCGGCCCCAGACGAGATCCACGCAGTCGATGGGCACGATCTCGCGGCCGGGGAAACAATCGCCGATGATCGCGGCCGCGCGTGCGTCGCTCCGCGGCTGGCGGAAGGTCGGCAGCAGCACCGCGCCGTTCAGGACGAGAAAGTTCGCGTACGTCGCCGGCAGGCGGCGGGCCTCGCGGTAGACGGGTTTCGGCATCGGCAGCTCGACGATCCGGTAACGCCGGCCCGCGGCATTGCGCAGGCTCTTCAACCGGTCGAGGTTGTCGTGCAGCATCGGGTAATTGATGTCCTTCCGGTTGCTCTCCACGGCGGTCACGATGCCGTCGGCCGCAAAGAAACGGGCGAGGTCGTCCACATGCCCGTCGGTGTCGTCGCCGACGATGCCGTCGCCGAGCCAGTGCACCAGCTTCACGCCGAGGAAGTCGCGGAGGCGCTGCTCGATCTCGGGCCGGGAGAGCCACGGGTTCCGGTTGCGGTTGAGCAGCACGGCCTCGGTGGTGAGCACGGCGTCGGTGCCGTTGACGTCGATCGAGCCGCCCTCGAGGACCATGCCGGGGCGGAAACGGCGCAGCTTGAGCGCGGCGGCGATGCGGCCGGGGATGGCGTTGTCGCGGTCGAAGGGCCGGTACTTCTCGCCCCAGGCGTTGTAGTCCCAGTCATTGACGGCCACCTCGCCGGTGCGGTCGTTGCGGACGAAATTCGGGCCGTGGTCGCGGCACCACGCGTCATTGGTCGGATGGGCGTAGAACTTCACCCGCTCGAGGTTCGCACCGGCCCGGCGCAGCAGCGCCCTAGCGCCGGGCTGGCCGGAGCGCGCGAGGTTGATGCGGACCTCCTCGAAGCGGCTGATCGCGGCGGTGATCTCGGCGAATTTCTCCGGGATCGGGCCGAAGTTGCGGCGCCAGGTGCGGCGCCGGACCGGCCACGAGAGCCAGACCGCCTCCTGCGGCTCCCACTCCGCCGGCATGCGGAATCCCAGCGCCGCCGCGGACTTCGCGGGTCGGGAGGAGGAGGTTTTTTTCGGCGCCATGGGAGCAGAGGAGAGCGTTGAAAGTTGAAGGGCGAAAGGCGAAAGCCGCGATCCCAAACCGTTTTTTGCCACAGAGGCGCAGCGACGCAGAGGTCGGATGAATCGGGGGTTCGGAAGCCAAACAAAAAACAACGAGGCTTGGGCTCTGTGAGCTCTGCGCCTCGGTGGCAAAACCATCCGAATGCATCGCTCAATCAATCAAACGCCGCGTGATCCCGTCATAAGCGTCGATGCGGCGGTCGCGGAGAAAGGGCCAGTGGGTCCGGGTGGTGTCGATCTGCGCGAGGTCGACGTCGGCGTAGAGGATTTCTTCCCGGTCGGTCGAGGCCTGGGCGAGAATCTCGCCGCTCGTGCCGGCGACAAAACTGCCGCCCCAGAACTTGATCCCCTCCCCGCCCGCCGGGCGCTCGTGCCCGATGCGGTTGACCGCGGCGACGAAGCAGCCGTTCGCCACGGCATGGCTGCGCTGGATGGTTTCCCAGGCGGCCGTCTGCTTCGCCTGCAATGTCGCCGGCTCCTCGGGGTGCCAGCCGATCGCGGTCGGATAAAAGATGATGCCCGCGCCCTGCAGCGCCGTCAGGCGAGCCGCCTCGGGAAACCACTGATCCCAGCAGATCAGCACGCCGATGCGGCCGTATTTCGTGTCCCACGCGCGGAAGCCGGTGTCGCCCGGTGTGAAATAGAATTTCTCGTAGAACTTGGGGTCGTCCGGGATGTGCATCTTCCGGTACGTGCCGGCGATGGTACCGTCCGCGTCGAGGATCACGGCCGTGTTGTGGTACAGGCCCGCGGTGCGTTTCTCGAACAGCGAGACGATGATCACCACGCGGCGTTTCTTCGCGAGGCGGGCAAACACGGCGGTCGTCGGCCCGGTGAGCGGCTCGGCCAGCGCGAAGTTCGCGTAGTCCTCGCTCTGGCAGAAGTACGGCGAGCGGAAGAGCTCCTGCGTGCAGATGATCTTCGCCCCGCGGCGGGCCGCCTCGTCCGCCAGCTTCAGCGCCTTGGCCACGTTCGCCGCGGGTCGCGGGCCACAGGCGTGCTGGAGGAGGGCAAGGCGCATGGGCGATCTGAGATTTGAAATCTGAAATCTAAGACGGGGCCCTCGCGGTCATCGCGGTTTGGAACCAACCCCAAATCAGTAAACCACTTTGTTCAGCGGGTACTCCACGATGCCCTCGGCGCCGAGCGCCTTGAGCTGCGGGATGATCTCCCGCACGACGCTCTCGTCGATGATCGTCTCGAGTGCGATCCAGTCGGGCGAGCTCAGTTGGGAGATCGTGGGATTACGGAGGGCGGGCAGCGACTTGACCACGGCCTCCAGCGCGGACTTGGGCAGGTTCATCTTGAGCCCGACCTTGGAGCCGGCCTCGAGGGCGCCGCGAAGGAGGAGCGCGATGGTCTCGATCTTCTTGCGCTTCGCGGGATTGGCCCAGCTCTGCTTGTTGGCGATGAGCTTGGTGTTGGTCTCGAGGATCGTGTCCACGATCCGGAGCTTGTTCGCGCGGAGCGAGCTGCCCGTCTCGGTGATATCGACGATGGCATCCACGAGGTCGGGCACCTTGACCTCGGTGGCGCCCCACGAGAACTCGACCTCGACCTTCACGCCCAGCTGGTCGAAGTAGCGCTTGGTGGTGTTGAGGAGTTCCGTCGCGACCCGCTTGCCGGCCAGGTCATGGGCGGTCTTCACGGAAGACGACTCGGGCACGCAGAGCACCCAGCGGGATTTCAGGGCGGAAACCTTGCTGTAAATGAGGTCGCAGACGTCGACGACGTCGGAATTGTTTTCCTGGATCCAGTCATAGCCGGTCAGGCCGCAGTCAAAGAAGCCGTGCTCGACATAGCGGCTCACCTCTTGGGCACGGACAAAGCGTCCATCCAGCTCCGGGTCGTCGATTGACGGCCGGTAACTGCGGGAGTTCGTGGAGATCTTCCAACCCGCCTTGGCGAACAGGTTCTTGGTGGACTCCTCGAGGCTGCCCTTGGGCAGACCGAGCATGAGCAATGGCGCGGCGTCAGGCATGGGGCCAAGGCACACGGGGCCTCCGGCACCTTCAAGCAATTTCCGGGTCGCGGGCATCCCGCACTCGCGGAGGGGAATGGAAATGCGGAAAGCGAAGAAACCGACAGAAAATCCGGAAAACAGGAGCTCAGGATTCAGCCCTCTTTCCGGCTTTCCCCATCACCGAGCGCACATTGCGCGCCTCTAATCGCAAACGGAATACTTTGACACCGCTCCTCCCAATTGTAAAAAACAGGGGCTCTCCCGACATGCGCCCCGAGCCGAAACCCCTGATTCTCATCGTCGAAGACGAACCCGAATTGGCGAAGCTCATCGCCGTTCACCTCGAAAACGCGGGTATGAACACCCAGGTTTACGACCGGGCGGCGCACGCGATGAAGTTCCTCGGCCACAATTTCGCGAACCTGCTCCTGCTCGACATCAACCTGCCGGACCAGTCGGGCTTCGCCTTGCTGGAGGAGCTGAAGAAGGCCGACAAGGTCATCCCCACGATTTTCCTCACGGGAAATTCCCTCGAGAACTACAAGGTCCAGGGGCTGGAGATGGGCGGCGACGACTACATCACCAAGCCCTTCAGCTATCCGGAGCTCGTCGCCCGCATCCGCGCCGTACTGCGCCGGGCCGAGTCGAACCGCGACCAGAACGTCACGCGGAACGTGCGCGTTTCCGACCAGCCCTTCGAGATCTGCGGCGCCAAGATCAGCCCCGAGCGCCTCGAGATCGAGTTTCCCGTCGGCACGATCGTGAAGATCGGCCGCAAAGAGCTCGGCATCCTCGCCCACCTCGACGCCAACCGCGGCTCGGTCATCACCCGCAAGGCGCTGATCCACGCGGTCTGGGGCATCCACGCCGACGTGAAAAGCCGCTCGCTCGACCAGTACATCGTGCGTGTCCGCAATCTCTTCAAGGAGCACGGACTCAACCTCGACACCTTCCGCACGGTGCACGGCGTCGGGTATATCTTCGAGCCCTGACGGATCAGCTTGGGGCCTCCGCAGGCGGCCCGGATCGAGCGCCCGGCCAAGCGGGCAACCACCCTCACTTGGGAAGGCCTCCCCCCAGCCGGGGCATAACCAAGAGTGATCAAGTGCCGGCCTTTGCCTCAGCCTCGGCCTGCACATCGACTGGCGTCGATGACGTCCACGGCCTCCGCGCGATCGGGCTTCTCGCCGCCCAGCCTGGCCGAAGTTTCGCTGGAGCAGGCGCCGATCGGGATGTGCTGGCTCGACGCCGAAGGGCGCATGGTGGCGTGCAATCTTGCGTTCGCCGCCCTGACCAAATGCCGGCGCGAGGAGCAGCCACTCTTCACGTCCTTTCTGCCCGGCACCTCGCTGCCCTGGACCAACCGGTCCCCCCAAGAGGCGCAAGCTCCGGTCGAATGCGAATTGCTGACCCGGGATGGGGCCAGGGTGCCGGTCACGCTCCGGGTCCGCCGGGTGCAGTACGGCGGGCGCGAGCTTGAGCTCCTGCTCGTCGAGGACGTCACCGAGCTGCGCAAGGTCCAGCAGCACGTCGCCACGGCCCAGCGACTCGAGAGCGTGGGCGTGCTCGCCGGAGGCATCGCACACAACCTCAACAACACGCTCGCCCCGGTTATCCTCGGGCTAGACATCCTCCGTGACAAGGCCACCAGCACCCAGCTGCCGATGCTGAACGACATGCTGGCGAGTGCCCGGCGGGCGGCCGGGCTGGTCACGCAGCTGCTGATGTTCGCGCAGCGGAAGGCATTGAAGCTGGAAAAGCTCGAGGCCGGCCGGCTGCTGGACGCACTGAGCCGCACCCTCACCCACACGTTCCCCGAGAACATCGAGGTGAACATCATTCCCGCCCGGAACCTGCCGCCACTGCTGGGCGACGACGTCCATCTTATGAGCGTGCTGCTCAACCTGGCACATAATGCGCGCTTCGGTAAGCGATGCCATGCCGCAGGGCGGGCGTCTGGAGGTACGCGCTGACCTCGTGATCGCCGACCACCACCACACCGCCGCGGTCGGCACGGTGCGGCCCGGCCGCTATGTGCGGTTCAGCGTCGCCGACACCGGCACCGGGATGCCCCCCGAGGTGCGCGCACACATCTTCGATCCGTTCTTCACCACCAAGGGACCGGACAAGGGCACGGGCCTCGGGCTTTCCGCCGTGCACGGAATCGTGGAGAGCCACCATGGGTTCCTCAACCTCTCCACCGAAGTGGACCGGGGCACGCGCTTCCACCTGAACATCCCTGCCGTCGATTAGGAGCCAAAGGCCGGGGCCGGTTCGCCCCGGTGGCAGCCCCCTTCAGCGGTGATCCCCCGCCTCAAGCCCGGGTGTGGGACACGCGTGGGGCACACCTTAACGGATCCTTTCGCCCCTCAAATATATAATATCTGTACATGATATTAAAAAATATACCCTAGCACTCGGGCCGGGGTTGCGCCAAATTACTCACTTGTGACTACCCAACTGCCGCGGGTCCGAGTCGTCCTCGTCGAGGACCACCAGCTTCTCTTGGAGCTGCTCGCTGACTCGATCGGGCAGCTGGCGGAGTTCGAGGTCGTCGGTCGCTTCACCTCGGGAGTCGCCTTCCTCAGCGCAGCCAAGTCCCTCAAGGGCGACGTGGTCCTGATGGACTTGATGATGCCGGGCATGAACGGATTGGAGTGCGTGCGGAGCCTCCGCCGCGAGGATCCGTCCTGGAAAATCCTGATCGTCTCCGGAAACACCCACGCCCTGTCGGTCAGCCGCGCCCTCCAGCTCGGAGTCAACGGCTACGTCGAAAAGAGCGCGCCCACCGAAGAAATCCTCACCGCACTCCGCGCTGTGGCCAGCGGAAAGACCTATTTCGGCCGTTCGATGCAGGCCAAAGTCCGCAAGCTCCGCGACTCGCCCTTCCCCCTTGATGCCGCGGACCGTCTCTCATCGCGGGAGCGCACGGTCCTCGCCGGCATCGCCGCCGGCCAGACGTCGAAGACCATCGCCGCGGCCCTCGGCCTGAGCGAGTTCACGATCAAGAACCACCGCCGGCGGATCAAGAGCAAGACCGGGCTCCAGACCAATGCCGAGCTGATCCGGTTCGCCACCAACCTCCAGCTGGTTGAGCCCGACGACCTTTGACCCCCTGGCATCCACCCGATGCACCACCACGCCACGGGCACCCGATGACCGCCTGCGCCTGAGGATCAAAACCCGCTCCGTCCCCGCTCATTGTTCCTGGCCGGTCCGCCCCAACCCGCTCCCGGCGGCGGACTCGTGGTTTCGTAACGCCGAGGAGTGACTGGCCCGCGCGACGCCGAGCGGTCCGGTGGCACCACGCGGATCGGCCGGATCGGCATATCGACCTGTCGGCCAAAGCCGGCTGCGATTAGAATGACCATGTCTTGCTCGCCCACCGGGCTGAAGGCGGCACGCGGACAAACATCGGCGCCACCTTCCGCGCCGATTGGCTGACCTCCAAGATCCGGCGGCGGCATTTTAACGGCGACTGCGGCCAGCGCATAACACTGAGCGGCCCTGGCAAGAGCAGCGGCGCCAACCGGGCGACAGCGCCGGACGAATGCGCCTGCTCAACGAAATCATCGGGCAACCCGGGGCGGCGCCCGGGTGCCACCGGGAACAGGCCAAGCTGCTGCAGCGCCTCGGCCAGGACCGCGAAGGGTTCGACGCCGTGCCCGGGCTGTTTCCGAACAGAGCTGAGGCATGGTCACGAATGATCAAATCCCGCGCCTTTCGCGGAAGGCTGCCGCGGCATTTCATAGGGGGCTAACGATGAAAAAAGAGGATCCCATATTCACGATCATTGTCGGCTTTCTTCTGGTCTCCAGCATGGGCTGCGCCCTGCTCGTCGCCCTGCTAAGCTAGTGAGCGCCACGCGCCGAACCGGCTTGTTCTCCAACCTGCCAGTCTCCCTGGGCCGCGGCGCCGCCACGGTGCTCGCCAGCCTCCTGCTGGCCAGCCTCCTGCTGGCCAATCAGGGAGCTTCTCCCAAAAGCGTGACGGTCGAGGACTTGGTGTACGCCGCGGAGATGAACCCGAACCGCCTCGCGCAGGCGGTCAGCAATTTCGCCTACGAGTTCCATGCCGAGTTGCAACCCCCCGAGGTGTTCCTCGAGAAGCGCGCTGGCGACTGCGATGACTTCGCCGTTCTGGCCGATGTGGTCCTGAAGCAGCATCAGTTCCACACCCGGCTCATTCACGTGCGCATGGCTGGCGGGATCTCCCATGCGGTGTGCTACGTGCAGGAGTCACGGGCCTATCTCGACTACAACAACAGGCGCTATTTCTTTAAGCTTACCGGCAGCAAACCCCGCCTGCGGGAAATCGCGGAGAAGGTGGCGGCCAGCTTCGAAGGCAACTGGACCACGGTTTCCGAATTCACCTACGACGCGGCCTCGGAACAGAAGGCGATCCTTTACACGGTCGTAAAGACCGAGTCGCCGGAGCGGGATCCCGACCACGGGAATCAGTGACTTCTCCCCATTATCCGACTGTTGGCCCGCGCAGGCCCAGGCCCTGAAGTGGCCACCCTCCTGCTGGCCTTCTCTGGGTTGATGGTGCTCGGTATTACCTGACAGGGCGTGCGCAGCCTGCACCGGTCGACGCACCGTCTCGCATGCGAGCACTCGGTGCAGTCCGTGATCCCGGAGCCGGCCGAGACCCTGAAGGACATGTACGCTGCCACCGAGCGCACGCGCGTTGGGTAAAGCCCGCGGCATTGGCCACGAGGAGCCTGCCGGATTGGCACCCGATCAGCCCGGGAGCCGCCCGGTCCCGGGAACCAGACAATTTTGAATGGCGCGCTGCAACAGGTCGAAGTCGATCGGCTTGCTGACATATGCATTGGCCCCGGCTTCGAGGCACATGCGCGCGTCGGACTCGTACGCAAAGGCCGTCAAGGCGATGATCGGCAGCGTGTGGGTGCGCTCGTCCTTCCGCAGCAGGCGGATCGCCTCCAGCCCGTCGAGCACCGGCATCTTCAGATCCATCAGCACGATGTTCGGCTGCAGTGCGATGGCCTGGGCCACCGCTTCCCGACCGTTGACGGCCGCGGCGACGCGAAATCCCTCGGACTCAAGGTAGGAGGTGATCAGCTCCAGGTTGGCCGGATAATCCTCGGCCACGAGCACGAGGCGGCCGCTGGCAGGAACCGGCACCGGCGGAACGAGCTGCTTCGGGACCGGGGTGCCCGCCGTGCGTTCCGGAATCCGCCGGGGTAGACGGACGAGAAAAATGCAGCCCTGCCCCGGTGAACTTTGCAGCGTGAGCGTGCCGCCATGCAACTCGGTGAGCCGCCGGGCGAGAGGGAGGCCGAGGCCGGCACCGCCAATCCCGCGCCCGTGGGTCTCAACCCGATCAAAATCGATAAAGACACGCTCCTGATCGGCGACTGGGATTCCCGGTCCGGTGTCGCGCACGGCGAACGTGATTTCCGCCGGTTCGTCGGTCTCCCCGATCAGCAGGTCGATGCGCCCGCCTGCGGGGGTGAACTTGACCGCGTTGCTGAGCAGGTTGAGCAGGATTTGTTTCAGCCGGCGGCCGTCGACCTCGATCACCGGCGTGCGATGACCGAGCTGAAGCCCGAGCGTGATGTGCCGCTCGTTGGCCTCGGGCTCGAGCAGCGTCACGAGTTCCCGGGCCAGGGTCGCAATCTCGAACGGACCCGGCTCAAGCTGCATGCGGCCCGACTCGGCCCGCGTGAGATCGAGCAGGTCGTTGATCAAGCTGAGCATCAGGTCGGCGCTTTTGCGCACCCGCTCGAGGGGCTGGAGCTGGTCTTCGGCCAGCGGGCCGTGGCGACCGCGCAACAACATTTCCGTGCTGCCGATGATCACGTTCAGGGGCGTGCGCAGCTCGTGGCTGAGGTTGCTAAGGAACGAGCTCTTGATGCAGCCGGCTCCCGCGGCCGCCCGCTTGGCCGGTTCCTCCTCGTTTACCCGGCGAGGGTGCCCGGCTGCGCTGAGCGAGCGGTCATTGGCCGCAAGCAGCTCCTGCTTGCGCTCATCCGCCTCACGCCGGGCGCGCTCCGTTGGTGACTCACGGGAGGACATCAAGCAGGTAGCCTGTGGTTAATCCTGGTGACGGTTGATTGATCTCAACCACAAACCCGGCACCAGCGAGCCGCGCGAAGCGCCCGGCAATCTCGAAGCCGAGCCCAAGGCCCTGTTGCTCCCGCTTCGCGCGATCAAACTGCTGGAACAAACCCACGGCGGCGACCTGTTCCGGAGTCATCCCCGAGCCTTGGTCGGTGACCACCAAGCGGTAACGGCCGCCTTCCTTCTGCCCGCGGACCGCGATCGGTGTCCCCGGCAGGGAAAACTTGCAGGCGTTGTCCACCAGCAGGGCAAAGACCCTCGGCAGGTATGTGCCCGGAAGCGTTAGCCGGACCGGGTCAAACTCGATCACCAAGTCGTTCTCCCGCCCGTAGCGCTCGGCCGTCTTCCGGGCCATCATCTTGGTCGCCTCCTCCCAGACGGCGACGGAGACCACCGCTGACTGCCGAAAGGAGCCGCCCACCAGCAGATCGCCGAGCTCGCGCATCAGGGCCAGGTTGTCCACCGCCGCGAGCAGCCGTAGCCCACTGATCTCGATGTCACGGCCGAACTCCTTGGTCTCCTCCCGACTGAGCCCCCGGCCCTCGGCCGCTATGTCAAGCATCAGGCCGGAGAAACCGAGCACGCCGTTCAGCGGGGTGCGGAGCTCGTGCGGCAAATACCTCGTCAGGAAACTCTCCTGCCGCTGCACGACCTCGCGCAGGGCGTGGGCGCGGGCGAGCCGGGCGCGCACGCTGCGGAAGACCTCGTCCGGTTCCATCGGCTTGGTGATGTAGTCATCCGCCCCGAGCGCCATGCCGGTTCGGACATCGGCCGTGGCGGCCATCGCGGACATAAAAACGAAGGGCAACGCGCTGCGGCCTGGCATCGCGCGAATCCGCTCGAGCAGCTCGAAGCCGTTGACCCGCGGCATGCGGATGTCACTCAGCACCAAATCGGGCAGCTCGCGATCCAGCTGCTCCAGCGCGTCGGCGCCATCGACCGCCACGCGCACCTCGAAGCCTTCTTCCTGCAGCAGCATGCAGGTCGTCTCGCGAATCAGGGCGTCGTCCTCGACCAGGAGAATGCGGGGTTTAGGGCTCACGATGGGTCGACGGGGATGGGATCGGCGGGCGGTTGCGCCAGGGTACTGCCGGCCAGCGGGAAATGCAGGCGGAAAACGGTGCCTTGGTTCTCGGTGCTCTCGAACTCGATGCGACCGCCGTGGAATTCCGCCGCGCGTTGGGCAATCGCCAGTCCTAGGCCCGTTCCCGGGGTCCCGCCGACATTGCTGCCGCGGAAGAAAGTCTCGAAGAGCCGGGACTGCTCGGCGGCGGGAATGCCACGCCCTTCGTCGACGATGGCGATTACCAGGTGCTCATCCCGGCAATTCGCCTCGACAAGCACCGTGGACTCCGGCGGCGAGTACTTCAGCGCGTTGGTGAGAAGGTTTTCCACGGCCGCCCGGAACAGGCGGTAGTCGAGCGTCATCTCGAAGTCGGGCGCCAGGGTGATCCGGGTTTTCACGCGCAGCGCCTGCGCCATGTCGTTGCACCGTTCGATCAGCTCGTTGAGGATGAGCGCCGGCTTCTCCACCGAGCTCGCCGACCCAGCCTGCGCTGACTCCGCCCGGTTCAGCTGGAGCACTTGGTTTACGAGGTCGCAGAGATTCTTAATCGACTGGTCCTGCAGCGTCAGGTAGCGGTCGGTCTTGGTGCCCGCGACTTCCCCGAGGATCTTCCGGATCAGGTAGTGTGAGGTCTGGATCGCGCTCAGCGGGGTGCGGAATTCGTGGGACACCAGCGAAATGAACTCGCTGCGCATGCGCAGCAGCTCGCGCTGCCGCTCGACCGTGGCGGCAATCTCCTTCTGGTGCCGGCGATTGAGGGTGGCATCGGACCAGATCGTCCCCACCGAGTAGACCTCCCCGGCGCTGTTGATCAGCGGAAAAACGGAGAACTCAAGGGTGACCGTCCCCTCCGCCAGATGGCATTCGGATTCAAATTGGACCGCGGCTTGTTGCGCGATCACCTGGGCGTCCCGGCTACAGAAAATCGAGCTAAGCTCCTCGGGCAGCACGTCCTCGAGGCGGCGGCCGACCGCATCCCGCAGCACGCCGCCGTGCAGCTGCGCGGCCAGGCGGTTGATAAAGGAGCAGACCCCCGCGGTGTCGCGGATGATGACCCCCTGGGGCAGGTGATCGGAGAATCCCCGAAAGGTGCGCTCACTCTGGACCAGCTGGCGGTTGAGCTCGACCATCGCCGTGTGGTCGCGGCAGTTGCAGGCAATGCCGCCGTCGGGCAGCATCGAGAGCGTCACTTCCTCATGGAAGAGAGTGCCATCGCGCCGCCGGGCCATGATGCACCCGGTCCAGCTCCCCTTCCCGATAATCTCCGGAAAAACGGTGCCCTCGATCTGCGCGCGCTCGACGTCCCGGTATAAAATGCTCCAAGGCCGGCCCTGCACCTCACTGAGCGAGTCGTAGCCGAACATGCGGAGGTGCTCCGCATTCATATAAATGAAACACCCGCTGGCATCGCAGAGCGCGAAACCTTCCCGTGACTGCTCCACTCCCTGCAGCAGCTTGGTGACCGACGTTTGACTCATCTGAGGTGCTTCGGCCGTGTTCATAGGGAGAAGGGAGAAGCGAGCAACTGCTCTTCCTGGTATTTGACGAGGCCCTTGTTGCGCGCCTTGAGCACCAGCTCCATCGCCGTGCGGGAACCGGTCTTCTCCTTCATCCGGCCGATGGACTTGTAGACTCCGGGGACGCTGAGCCCGAGCCGGGAGGCGATCTCCTTCACCGAGTTGCCCCCCGCCAGCAGGCGCACGATCTCCACCTGGCGTGTGGCGAGCTCCGACCCCCTCATGTTGTCCCGCACAATCTCGCCGAGAATGACCCCGGCCGCCGGCCCCAGCGCCACCTTGCCGGCCACGACCTGGCGCAGTGCACCCTCGAGTTGCTCCAGCGGGGCGCTCTTCTCCATGAAGCCCGCGACCTGCTGCCGCATGGACTCGCGCAGTGCATGCTGGGACACCAGAGCGCTGAAGATCAGAATCTTCGCGCCCGGCGCGACCACGCTGATCTCGGAGAGGAGCTCCAGCCCATTGCGGTCCGGCAGACCGAGATCGAGCAGGACCACGTCGACCGACTTTTCCCGCAGTGCGGCGAGGGCGGATGCGCCGTCATGCGCCAGCCCGCTGAGCGTGAAGCCCGGCAGGCCGCGGACGAACTCGCCGATGAGGAAGGCAATTGCCGCGTGGTCGTCCACAATTAATACAGAATGGGTATCTTTAAGTTTCATAGCGGGCATATTTGCCCTGATCAGGTTTCCTTGAAGAGTTAAAAAAATCGCCGTTCTTCGCACTTGGCAAAGGGTATTATTACCCGACCAAGTACAATAATTAGCATCCGGAAACCCTGGAGAAACGGGCCGAAACGGCTGCCGCAGAGCCGCAAACGCCGGGCGAAGACCTTGGCTAATGTCTTCCACCCATATTCACCGGCCCAATCTAATTTGTATACCGTTTGGCCAAAATTGCCTTATCCGGACATCCCGCTCCCGACACCGGCCACTGCTCCCGGTTGCCCGGCAAACAGCGCATCGGCGGCATTCCGTCGCTCCCCCCGCCAATGACGGTTGGGGAAAAGCGCAGACGCGAAGCGAACAGCTCCGCGAGGGCTGAAGCCCTTCCGGGGCCCTGCGCCGCCGCCTTGCCAGACGCCTTACTTCGCCAGATCGACGACCTGGTTCACCCGCTCGAGGGCGTCCTGCAGGTGGTCATGGCGGGCGGGGCCGCCGAGGGGCTTGCCCGGCTGAAGGCGGCTGAGCCACGTCGTCACCAGCTCGGTGTTGTAGGCCGACACCACGAGCTCGATCGCCTTTTCACGGCCTACCGAGTCGGTGATGTGTTTCATTAATTCATTTTTTTCCATGCTGGTTCCTCCGCGAATGCTTATCGGCATGCGCGGGAACTTTGGCAAGGACGGGTTCGACCACCGAAGCGGCCCGATCGCGCGGGACTCAGGCCACGCGGGTGGGCATTTCATCGGATCCGGGCTGATCGGGATGAAAAAAATCCGGCGAGACCGGGTGCTCCTGCATCGGCGTGTGAAACACGGGGGTGGCGGACCCTGAAATCGGCGGGACGATCCAATCCCAGCGCGCCGAAACCTTCCTGCCCGCCATATTTTCCCGATGCAGAAACTGCATGAACTCCTGGGCAGCTGTGTGGTGATCGACGATCTTCACCCCGGCGCGGTCAAACGAGTACAGGACGGCCCGATTCAGCTCCACCAACGCCCGGTCTTTCCAGAGCGTGTCGTCCCGAGCGGTGTCCCAGCCAAAAACCTGCGCGATGCGCGGAAGCAGATCGTAACGGTCGCGGTCTGAGAGATTGCGCGCGCCAATCTCGGTTCCCATGTACCAGCCGTTGAAGGGAGCCGCCGGATATTCCGTGCCGGCCACCCGGAAAACCATGTCGCAAACCAAGGGCACCGCATACCACTTCAAAGCCAGTTCTCCCAGGCCCGGGCAATCCGGATGCACGAGATTGATTTGGGGCACCGCCGCCGCGGGGAGCGACCGCATGCGGGTCACGCCGTCGCATCCCGTAACCACCAAGGGCAGCAGATCAAAGCCGCTGCGCTCACGGGGCGGGCTCCACCCCAGCGCGATGGCGCGGGCGGTGAAATCCGCGTTCTTCGGGTCTCCGAGGAATCGCCCATCCGCGAGCCGGTAACCGGCATAACCACAAACCTGATTGTTCCAGATCCGGATCCGGCGTCCGGAACCTCCCGGGGCCAATACCGTGAGGATTGGCCGGACCTGCCCGCCGTTGTACGCCAACCGCAGGTGCTCCAGCAATTCGTCGATCACACCATCGGCCGACTCAACGTTTCTGCGATCCCTGACCTGCAGACTTCGCCAATACAGGCGACCGATACAACGGGAATGGTTGCGCCAGGCCACCCGGCCCGCCCAGGTCAGCTCGTCCTCCCCCAGCGGCAGCGGACGGTCCTTCGGCCACGCGGCAAGCTCGTTCAGCCTGGCCTCCGTTTGTTCCCGGCTCAGACCCGCGGCCGCCGCGGCTTCCAGGACAAAGCCGAACCCGCCGCCCGGTTCCTCGTTTGGCCCGGGAGAAAAAGGACAGCCATTTGATCCGTTCATAAACCACCGATTTTCACCAGAAGCCCAGCGGCGTCACGGTTGAACGCGAGCCGGGCTCCTGAAAGTAGCGCGACGATCGTGCCCCCAAGCCCGGAAAATGTCCGAGTCGCATCAGCCGGCTTTTCCGACCAGATTCCGGCAGGACCGGCCCACCTCACGCATCGCATATTCGCCAGCGATCATTTTCTACCGGCTCGCGGCCGCCATCGCCACCCCGGCACGCTTGCTCAGCCGCTCCCGAAAGCGAACCGCGGGTAACGGGCCCTGGCGCAGCGGAAGCCGGGTAAGCCCTCGGCCGCCCTGCACTTTGACCTCGCCGCGCACAGACGCGGATACTCCAAGCAGCACCTTCCCTGCGGGCGCCGGCGCACCGCAGACCCGGCCCGCCGACGCGAACGCGGGCCGCCCGCAACGGATTCGCCGCTCACTCTTCAGGGCTTTCGGCCGCGCGCGGCGTGGCGCCGGGCGAGCAGCTTTTTGCGGCTCGGCACCGGATTCCCCAGTAAAACTTCAGTGATTTACCGCGATCCGGGCGCACGAAGTGGCCGAAAAGAGTCAGCCGACCGCGCGTTTTCCGGTACTCGTGCAGGCTGTCGATCACGTCCTCGGTGCAAGTCGCTTCGGCAAAGTCCCGCACGAGTTCCTGCTCGGGGATCCCGTAGTCGAATCCGAAAACACCGCCGGCCGCGAGAAGCAGGCGGGAGACCCGACCAAAGAGCCGCTCGCGGATCCAAACATCAGTCCGGTCTGGCGGGATTCCTTCGCGCTCAAGCAGCTGCGCCACGGTGAGTCGGATTTCACCACGGGCCTCTCTGAACGATGCTAAACGGCGGTCCTCGCGCTCAATGGAGTTCAATTTGGTCCGACGATACCAAAC
>CAIYFD010000135.1 GCA_903925425.1 uncultured Opitutia bacterium
CGCGGCGGCTGTCGACTCCGGTGGTGCTCTGGCTGGCCCGGGTCGGGGCCTGCGGGACGCTGAAGGCCCCCGGGACCTGGGGATCTCTGGCGGGGCTGATCTATTTCAGCGCCTTCCTCGCCTTCAGCCCGCCGGTCGTGGTCTGGATCCTGAATGGCTTGGGCTGCGCCCTCGCGGTCGGAATTTGCAGCGAGGCCGAGGTCAGGCTGGGCAAGAGCGACCCGGGCGAGATCGTGCTCGATGAATTCGTGGCGATGCCGCTGTGTTTTCTGGGCTGGGAACGCCTCCCCGAAACGTGGTCGGTGTGGCTCATCGGCCTCGCCGGCTTCGGTCTTTTTCGCCTCTTCGATATCCTGAAGCCCCTGGGCATCTCTCGTCTGCAACGGCTCCCGGGCGGGTGGGGCGTGGTGATCGACGACGTGGCGGCCGCTCTCGCCACCTGCGCCGTCCTGCACGCCGCGGTGCGGCTCATTCCGGCCTGAGCCGCGCCCCAGGAACGTCCGGCAACACGACTCCGGCGTTGCCAGCCGGTTGGCCCGCTTACAGCTTCCGTCAGGCTTTCCCCATGAGAATCTCCTCCCTTGTCCTGAGTGTCCTCGTGCTTGCTGCCACCGCCGGCAACGCCCGCGCCGCGGCCGCCGACTTTCAACCTGCGGTCGTGTACGACATGGGCGGCAAGTTCGACCGCTCGTTCAACCAGTCCGCCTACGAGGGCGCCGAGCGTTTCAAGCAGGAAACCGGCGTGGCCTACCGCGAGTTCGAGAACACCAACGCCGCCCAGCGCGAGCAGGCGATCGCCCAGCTCGCCCGGCGGGGTGCGACCGTCATCGTGGCCGTGGGTTTCACCCAGGCCTCGGCGGTGGAGAAGGTCGCCAAGGATTTTCCGAACGTGAAGTTCACCCTGATCGATGAGGTCGTCGACCTGCCGAACGTGCAGTCGATTATTTTCCGCGAGCAGGAGTCCTCCTTCCTCTGCGGCGTGGCCGCGGCCCTCGCGTCGAAGTCGGCCAAGGTCGGCTTCGTCGGCGGCATGGACATTCCCCTGATCCGGAAGTTCGCCCTCGGCTACCGCGAGGGCGTGAAGTACGCGAACCCCGCCGCCGAGGTGATCGAGAACATGACCGGCACCACACCGGCCGCCTGGAGCGACCCGTCAAAGGGAGCCGAGCTTGCCAAGAGCCAGATCGGCCGCGGCGCCGACGTGATCTTCCACGCCGCCGGGGCCACGGGCACGGGCGTGATGCAGGCGGCGAAGGACGCCGGCAAACTCAGCATCGGCTGCGACAGCAACCAGAACTATCTCCAGCCCGGCAGCGTGCTGACCTCCGCCGTGAAGCGCGTCGATGTCGCCGTGTTCAACGCCTTCAAGGATGCCAAGGCCGGGACCTGGAAGGCCGGCCAGGTCTCACTCGGGCTCAAGGAGGACGGCGTGGGCTTCGCCCTCGACCAGTACAATCGCGGCCTGATCACGCCGGCGATCGAGGCCCGCCTCCAGCAGGCCAAGGCCGACATTGTCAGCGGCAAGATCAAGGTCAGCGAGTACAAGTAAGGATAGGGCTGGGCTCGCGCCCCGATCCATCCCGAACCGGTTTTTTGCCACAGAGGCGCAGAGCTCACAGAGGTCGGTAATTCGGATTTTTTTAACCACGGATTTCACGGATTCGTTACCAAAATCCAAAACCACCAGGCTTGGGCTCTGTGCGCTCTGTGCCTCTGTGGCAAAAA
>CAIYFD010000136.1 GCA_903925425.1 uncultured Opitutia bacterium
AAGGATCCGGCGCCGGAGCCGACGCAGGCGCAGAAGACCACGACCTCGGGCGACGGCTTGTGAGCTGAGCGCGGCGCGCGCCGAGTTCAGACTTCCGTTCGCGCGGGTGCCTTCCTACGGTCGCGCGCCGTGGCCCGGATCTCGAAAAAACACACGCTGACGCTTCTGCGCTGGCTGCTCCTTGGGTCGATTCCGCTGATCTGGTCCCTCCTGGATCACTACGGTAAGCTCGGGTTTTTTAATGAGCGCTCGATGAGCTGGCGCTTCATCTACCGCTGGGAGCGCCCGGCGCCGGTGAAGATCATTTACGTCGACGTCGATTCCCGGAGCATCGAGGACATCGGCAATTTTCCCTGGAGCCGCGAGATCTTCGCCACGGTCGCGACCAGCTTGGTCGACATTGCGCATGTGAAGGCCGTGGGATTCGACTTTCTGCTCTCGCCCCAGGGAATCCCCGAGGTCGCGGATCCGGCCAAGGTGAAGGCGGGCGACCTTAAGCTGACGCAGTTTCTCTTCCGTCCGGCCACCCCTCCGGTGGTCTTTGCCGCCAGTTTTGCCGCGGAGAAGCTGCGCGGCCTCAATGGGCGGGAAGCGTCGCGGGCCTTTCCCTACATCACCTCGGATCAGCGCTCGGATGCCGAAATCGAGCCACCGGAGCGCACCTCGTTCTACCGCCAGGTCGGCCGCACCCTCCTCGCGGTCGACCCTCCGCTGCTCGGCTTCATCGACACGGTCGACGGCGGCATGCGCTCGGTGCCGCTGTTCGCGCCGACCTCGATCAAGGTCTACCATCACATGGCCGTTGAACTGGCCCGGTTATACTGGGGGCTCCCGCCGGACGGCGTGAAGATCGAGCCGGACCGGATCCGTTTCGTCCGGGCCGACGGCAGCCAGGTGGCCAGTGTGCCGCTGCGGGACGGCCAGTTGCTTGATGTGAACTGGTTTTCCGCGTGGGAATCCCTGGAAAACCCGCGGATCGGGTTCAATATCGTGCTCGCCTATGCCCAGTTGCTCGACTCGGAAAAGCCCGAGGAGAAGGAGAGTGCCGTGAAGTTCTTCGCGCAGGAGGATTTTAAGGATGCCATCGTGCTCGTCGGCCCCGTCGACAAGCTGCTGCAGGACGTGGCAACGACACCGTTCGACGATTCCCCGGTTCCGCGGGTCGGCATCCATGGCAATTTGCTCAAGACGATCATCTCGGGCGAGACCCTGCGCATCCCGCCGGTCTGGACCGAACCGATCATTACCTTCGCCCTCACGGGACTCGTGACCGTGCTGGCCGTCGCCGGCGGCTCCCGGGCCGTTCTCGCCAAGATCATGGCGGTGCTTTCCATGGGCGTGTACACGATGTTCACTTTCAGTCTCTTCGAGGGCAGCCTGCTCGTGCTGCCGCTCGTCGGTCCCCTCGGGGCGGCCTTCACCACCAGCTTTGCGGCGCTTGCATGGGATATTCTCGAGGAGCAGCGCCAGCGCGGCCGCATTAAGGGCCTCTTCGGTACCTACCTTTCGCCCGAGTTGGTCAACCGCATGATCGAGTCGGACCAAGACCCGAAACTCGGCGGCCACGAGGAGATCATCACGGCCTACTTCTCCGACATCGAGTCGTTCTCCGGCTTTTCCGAGCAGATGACGCCCGCCCTGCTGGTCGAGCTGATGAATGAGTACCTCACCGCCTGCACCGACATCGTGCAGGAGGAGGGTGGCACCCTCGATAAGTATATCGGTGATGCGATCGTGGTCATGTTCGGCGCGCCAGTGCCGCTGCCCGACCACGCCTACCGCGCCTGCATCGCGACCCAGCGCGTGCAGCTGCGGATCGTGGAGCTGCGCGAGAAATGGAAATCCGAGGGCGACAAGTGGCCGCCCGTCGTGCTCGGGCTGCGCGCCCGCCTCGGTCTCAACACCGGCCCCGCCATCATTGGCAACATGGGCAGCCGCTCGCGTTTCAGCTACACGATGATGGGGGACAACGTGAACCTCGCCGCGCGCATGGAGTCGGGCGCGAAGGCCCTCGGAGTGTACACCATGGTGACCGACGCCACCAGGCAGGCCTGCGAGCAGCACGGGGACCGGGTCGTCTTCCGTTTTCTCGACCGTATCATCGTCAAGGGCCGCACCAATCCGGTGCCGGTGCACCAGATCGTCTGCCTCAGGGAAAACCTGACCGACCGCCGCCGTGAGTGCCTCGATCTTTTTGCCAAGGGCATCGAGTGTTACCTGCAGCAGAATTGGGACGCAGCCATCGACTATTTCCAGCAGAGTTACCCGCTCGAGTTCAGCCGGCCCGGCGCTTATCCCATCCACGAGATCACGCCCTCGTCCGTTTTCCTCGGCCGTTGCGCCGACATGAAAAAGTGCCCGCCCGGCCCCGATTGGGACGGTGTGTTCAAGATGACGGAGAAGTGAGGCGCGTTCCCGCGCCTATTCCCACGCGTGGGGATAAAAATGCCGGTAGGTTCCGTAGCCGAGTCCGACCACGCCGGTGATAACCGCGGGGATCAACAGGGTCCCGTAGTTGAGGCGGACAAACGCGACGGCCCCTATCACACCGCCAGAAAGGAATCCCACGAGGAGGACCAGGTAGAGCCGGATACGCCGCCAGTCGACGGGCTGCCGACGGGCGAAGAGCCCCACGGCGATTCCGAGGTCGGTGATGATGCCGCTGACGTGGGTCGTGCGGATCACGGCTCCGCTGTAGCCGGTGGCCATGGCGTTTTGCAGCCCGCAGGCCATGGCGGCAAGATAGTCGCCGGTATCGGTGGCGTCGCGGTGGAAGAACCACACGGCGGCAAAGAGGAGCAGGGACTCGAGGACCAGCGCCACACCGTAACGGCGCCCGAGTTTCAGCGTGCTCTGCCGGATGATCAGGCCGCTGGCCACGCAACCGAGGAAGAACGAGCCCAGCACCACAAACGCCCGCCAGGCGAGGGCGCGGTCGGCGAGCCCGAGCTCGATCCCGAGATTGGTAACGGTGCCCGACATATGGGAGAGCGCCTGATGCTGCGCGCCGAGGAAACCGACGGCGTTGATGCACCCGGCGCAGCCGGCTAGGCACAAGGCCCCGGCCGTGATCCACGGCGGTGTCGGCTTCGTGAACATACCATTCCATAATGGGATTCTGCCCGGCCCGTCACCATGCATCCGGGCTGGCGCCGCCGGAATGGCGGTTTAGGTCCGCTGCTTACAGCGGTTGAATCCGGCGCTAATCATTCGCCGGACCATGCCGGGTAGCGCAGCTGGGGGATGGAGGGCTGATGACCGACGTCAGATGGGGAGCAGCCTTCATCGATTCACGCATGGCGTGTGCTCGGGGTCTTTCCCCGTTAAACCTGCCCGGCGCTGAATCACTGCGCTCCCGGTGTGAGACGATCCGGGAATTGGAATCCGCAGATTTGACCCGGCCAATGCGGTGATCAGCTTCAGGCACACCCTCATCGCTATGTCGACTTCCCCGATGGCCCCCGTGAGCCGCGCCGCCAATATCACGCTTTGGATCCTGCAGGGTCTGCTCTGCGCGGGATTCCTGATCGCGGGCGGCATGAAGCTCGCCAGCCATCCGATGCAGGTGGAAAACTTCGATAAGATCGGTCTCGGCCAGTGGTTTCGTTATTTCACCGGCGTGATTGAGATCGCCTGTGCCATCACGGTCCTGGTGCCACGGTTGGCTTGGATCGCGGCGAGCCTGCTCGTTGGTGTGATGATCGGGGCGCTCACGGCTCATCTCACCAAACTCGGGATCGATCCCGGAGTGGCGGCACCGCCGATCCTGGCGATCATGGCGTTTACCGTCGCCCGCGGACGGCGTCCGGGCCGGTAGGGCGAATGGTGGACCTTGAGTGCCAAGGATCCGAGGGTCAGAGGCTCTGCTTTCCGGTCCTCCGATCCTCTGAGCCTCCGGCTCACACCCACTTCAGGTCGGTATCAACAATCGGCAGGGTGCGGATGCGTTTGCCCATGGCGGCGTAGATGGCGTTGCAGACTGCAGGCGCCGCCGCCGGCAATCCCGGTTCGCCGAGTCCCGTGGGTGCCGCATTCGACTTGATAAAATGCACCGCCACGTCCGGCGGGGCACCGACCATCCGTAACTGCGGGTACTCGGCAAAGTTCGTCTGCGCGGCCGCCCCTTGTTCGATGGTGATCTTCTGGTACCACGCTGCGCTGATGCCATCGAGCATCGCGCCCTGCACCTGTCCCTCGGCGGAGCTGAGATTCACGATGATCCCGGCGTCCACCGCGGCGGTGAGCTTGTTGATTCGCAGCACGCCCGACGGACTGACCGTCACCTCCGCGACGATGGCCACATGCGCGTTGTTGGTGTGCGTGAGGGCCAGGCCGAGCCCCTGGCCGCGCGGCAGTTTCCGGCCCCAACCGGCCTTTTCGGTCGCAAGTTTCAGCACCGCCACCATCTTCGAGGGGACAAACCCGCCGCCGCGACCGCCGCCTCCCGCGGGCACGGCCGCGAGCAGGTCGAGGGTGAAGGCGAGCGGATCCTTGCCGGTCGCATGCGCCAACTCGTCCACGAACGATTGCGTGGCCCACGTATTCCCGTTGTCGCCGGGCGCGCGCCAATAGCCGGTGGGGATGGTGCCGTTGAGCTTGCTGGACTGTACCCGGGAGCCGGGGATGGCGGTGAAGGGGAAGCCGCCCGCGTTCATGTCGCCCGGTCCTCCGAGCATCTTCACGAAGGCATCCTGCAGGTCGACGACCTTGCCGGCGGCGTCGACGCCGGCCTGGAAAAAGTGCCAGCCGTTGGAGCGGTACTGGTCCTGCGCAAAGTCGTGCTCGCGCATCCACGTGAGCTTGACCGGGGTGCCCTCGAGGCGTTTCGCAATGGCCGCGACCTCGAGCGCGAACTCGTTGACGCTCCGCCGCCCAAAGCCGCCGCCAAGGCGCGGCACGTGCACGATGATGTCGCGGGCCGCGATTCCCAGTCCCTGGGTGACGGCGCCCTGCGCGGTGCCAGGGATCTGGGTTGGGCACCACAGCTCCATCACGCCCTTCCGGAACACCGCGGTACAGTTTTGCGGCTCGAGCGTGGCGTGGGTGAGGAAAGGATAATGATAAGCGGCCGCGACCGTCTTGCCTCCAGCGGGCAGTGCGACCGCGGAGGCGGCCTGAGCAAACGCCTCTGCCTCCTTTGCCATCGCGGCACTGTTCTGATTTACGCCCGGGCCCAAGTCCCATTGCACCTTGAGCTGTCCGGCAGCCTGGAAAGCCTGCCACGTTGATCCCGCGACGATGGCCACGCCGGGCGTGAGGCCGGTCAGACCGTCGAGGATGAAGGCATCGCGCACGCCCGGAAGCTTCCTCACCTCGTCGAGGTTGGCGCTGACCGGCTTGCCGCCGAAAGTGCGGCATTTCACGTAGGCGGCGTAGACCATGCCCGGCAGTTGCTGGTCGATCCCGAAGAGGGGCTGGCCCGTGGCGATTTTGGCCGCGTCGACTCCCGGCACGCGGGTGCCGACCAGTTTGAAGTCCTTCGGGTCCTTCAGCGTCACGTTGGCCGGCGCGGGCAGGGTGGCGGCCTTGGTCGTGAGCGCGCCGTAGCCGAGGCGGCGATTGGAGGCGGCGTGGATCACCTCGCTGTTGGCGGTGGTGAGTTCGCCCGCGGGTACGCCCCACGTCTGGGCTGCCGCCTCGACCAACAGGGCGCGGGCGGTGGCGCCCGCCTGACGCAAGGGCGTGAAGTTGGCCACGGTGGACTGGCTGCCGACCGCAAACTGGCGCCCGTAGGCCGGATTCAGATCGCCCTGCGTGACGGTCACGCTGGCCCACGCCACATCGAGTTCCTCAGCGATGATCAGGGGGAGCGCGGTCTTGGCGCCCTGGCCCATCTCGGAGTTCGGTGCGATCAGGGAGACGGCCCCGTTGGGGAAAATGCGGATGAACGCATTCGGAGCGAAGGAGGTGGTTTCCGGGGTCGCGGCTTGGGCGGAGGCCTCGGTGGCGCCGAAACCAAGATAGGTGCCGACCAGCAGCCCGCCGCCCGCGATGGCGCTGACTTTGATGAATTGGCGACGATCGAGCGTGACCGAGGGGGAAGAGGTGATGGGACTCATGGCGAGTGCGGGTTATGAGCTGCCGGCTGCGGCGTGGATGGCCTGGCGGATGCGGGTATAGGTGGCGCAGCGGCAGAAGTTGCCCGACATGGCGCCGTCGATGTCGTCGTCGGTCGGCTTGGATTTGGACGCGAGCAACGCGGTGGCGCACATGATCTGTCCGCTCTGGCAATAGCCGCACTGCGCGACGTCGAGATCCACCCAGGCCTGTTGCAGGGCGGTGAGTTTCCCATCGCGGGCCAGGCCCTCGATGGTGGTGATCTTGGCGGAGCCGACATTCTTGAGCGGCAGGCTGCAGGATTTCACGGCGATCCCGTTCACGAGCACGGTGCAGGCGCCGCAGGAACCGATGCCGCAGCCATACTTGGTGCCCACGAGGGCAAGGGTGTCGCGCAGGACCCAAAGCAGCGGGGTGTCGTCGGCCGCGTCCACTGCCTCGGTCGCGCCGTTCACGGTCAGGTTGAAGGAGCTCATGGTGGGGTGCACGGACGTTGGCGGGCAGGCCGGGCCTTGGCCAGTCCCGATCGGAGGGCGATTGCGGACCTGGCGCGCAGAGTCCGCCGCGTTCGCCGGGAAATGCCCGGTGGCTTGGGAGCGGAACGCCGCGCGTGCTGCGCACCCGGCGTGAACCCAATCAGGCCAAACCGGCCGCGCGACGGCGCAGCTGACCGCAGGCGGCATCGATCTCGGGTCCACGCGAGCGGCGGAAATGCGCCACGAGCCCGCGGCCGCGCAGCACCTCCGCGAAGGCTTCGGCGGTTGCATCCGCTGACGGCTGGTAATCGATGCCGCGCAGGCTCAGCCCCGTGGGATTGTAGCGGAGCAAGTTGACGTGCATCCGGCGCGCGACGAGCAGCCCGGCCAGGCGCTCCGCATGCGCGGGCGAATCGTTCACCCCGGCGAGCAGGCAGTACTGGATCGACACCGGCCGGCCGCGGCTGGCTTGGAATCGGTCGGCGGCCGCAAGGATGTCCGCGATCGGAAACCGTTTGCCCATCGGGAGCAGCCGGGCGCGCGTGTCATCGTCGGGCGCGTGCAGCGAGACCGCGAGGTGCACGTTGAGACCCGAGTCGGTGAGCGTGTCGATGCCCGGGACGATGCCCACGGTGGAGACGGTGATCTGGCGCCAGCCAAGGCCGCCGAGGCCGTTCTCGCCCAGCCGGCGGACGGCTGCGAGGACGGCGTCGAGATTGAGCATCGGCTCGCCCATGCCCATGAACACAACCGTCTGAAGGCGGCGTCCCGCGGCGTGGGCTTCGCGGCGCAGGGCGAGGAACTGGGTGACGATCTCGCCGGAGGTGAGATTGCGCTCGAAGCCGGACTTCGTCGTAGCGCAGAAATCGCAGGCCATCGCGCAGCCGACCTGGGAGGAAATGCAGCCGGCGGCGCGGTCGGCGCGGAAGTCGGGCATCAGGACTGACTCCACGGTGCGCCCATCGGCGAGCCGGAGCAGCAGCTTGGTCGTGCCGTCGGCTGCGACTTGGCGCTGGGCGAGAGTGGAGGAGTCAGCGGCAGCTTCCGACTGGAGCCGTGCGCTCAGCCCGCGGGGCAGGCCCTGGGTCGTGTTGTCGTTCAGCTCACCCGAGGCGTAAAAGCGCCGGAGCAGCCGCGTGGCATGGCTGGGCTTGAAGCCCCAGTCAGCGATGACGCGCGCGAGTTCAGGCAGTTCGTACTCGGCGAGGGAAGAGGTGAATTTGGAAGGCAGAGCCAAGAGGCAGGTTTTTGCACCACGGCACACGCGGAATACACTGAAATCGATCCGATCGGGTGCACTCCAAGCCGTTTTAACCACAGATGACACGGATTGCACGGATTAGGGTGCAGAGGCGTAGACCGGTCCGGGCTTTGCCTTCTTTGCCTTGTCCCGCGCTGGCGGGGCTTTTTGGCGTGGATCCATTCTAGTGCTGGATTTCACGGATTGCTTTCGATCCTCGGATCCTCCGATCCTCAGCTTCTCCGCATGGCAACCCCTTCCCTGACCGCGACCGATGTCGGATCCCCGCGCCTTGCTGGCGCGACCAAGCTCATGGAGGATTACATCGAGATCACGGCGGGCGGAAAAGACATCTGGGAGAAACGCGACGAGTTTCATTTTGCGCAGGTACAGGTCACGGGTGATTTTACGCTCAGCGCATGCCTGGCGTCGCTTACGTTGGCCGATCTCTATACCAAAGCCGGCCTGATGTTGCGGGCCTCGCTGGACGCCGGGGCCGAGCATGCGTTCCTGCTGGCGTTCGGGGACAATAAGGTGCGGAACAAGAACAACGGCGGCATTGAATTCCAGTACCGCACGAAACCCAACGTCGCCTGCACGGGAGTCTATCCCTCGCAGCCGCTGCCTGTGCAGCCCGATTTCCCGGTGAACTTTCCGAATGTCTGGCTGCGACTTAGCCGCAAGGGCAGCACGATCACGGCCGAGAACAGTCAGGACGGCCACACCTGGCGGATCTTCACGGTCCACCAGCAGGTTTTGCCTGCCACCGCCTACCTCGGCCTGGCCGTGACCTCGCATAAGGTGAATCGAACCGTGTGCGCGGTGTTCCGGCAGGTTGTGCTCAGTTGAGGAAGTTGCTCGGAGGCCTGCGGCAGGGATTGCCGCGCGATCCGATTGCCACTCGGCTTGAGCGGATGCCCAACCTCTCCAGACTCACCGCCCGCCGGCTGAGCTATGCCTCGGGGTATACCGGGTTGGGATTGTTCAAGGAGGCGGCGGGCGAGCTGAAGGCGATCAAGGGGGAGGACCGGCTGGCCCCCGATTTCCTCGCGGTGCAGTCGGATCTCCTGATGGCGACGAAGCAGTGGAAACAGCTCGTGAAAGTGTCCGAGGAGTTTGTCCTGCAGAAGTGCTCGGAGCCAACGGCATGGATCAACTGGGCCTACGCGCTGCGGGAGCTCGAGCAGGTGCCCGAGGCGAAGGCGATCCTGCTGCAGGCGGAAACAATCCATCCGAATCTGGACGTCCTGCACTACAACATGGCGTGCTACCACTGCCTGCTCGGCGAGATGAAGGAGGCGAAGCAGCGCCTCTCCAAGGCGTGCCAGCTGGACAAGAGCTGGAAGGAAGCCGCGGCCTCGGATCCGGACCTCAGAAGGCTCCGGGAGGGCTGAAGGCCGACGGCAGATGGCGGACGCCGGATAGTTTCACGACACTCCGGCGCTCCGCGCCAAAGCAAGGGACGCAATGACCGGAAGGTTTGGTTTCGGGTCAAACTTCACTCAATCGCCTCCGAGCTTGGCGTCTGGGCGTGCCCAAACACCGATTATCTTAACTGATCAATAACAGCCGCGATTCTCCGGGAACGGTCGCCGGTGCGCGGTGGACGCAGGGTGGGACGGGACTGCCGGGATAGGCGACGGCGATGCGCCAGAGGTTGCCGAGACCGAAGGAGTACGGCCGGGCGGACGGCGTCGGGACATAATGTAGGTCGTAGCAATGC
>CAIYFD010000137.1 GCA_903925425.1 uncultured Opitutia bacterium
GCATCCGACCGCCAGCGCCGAGTTCGAGTCACTCGGGCAACACCATTTCCTCGCCAAGCCCTACACCCTCACCGAACTCGGCCGGCGCCTGCGCCAGCTGCTCGATGCGGGCGGCGCCGAGGCTTAGTCCCCGACCGCGATATTTTTAACCGCGGATTTCGCGGATTGCCCGGAGGGGGACCATTCCGGATCCGGTATTTATCCGCGAAATCCGGGGCGAAAAAATCCTGGGCTGCGAGCATGGGTCATCGTGGCGGCTTTTGCCCCGGCCACGCGTCAATTTTCCGAGGTTTTCATTACAGATGCGTCCACCGGGACCGATATCAGGGACGGCGAATCAGACCGATCCTATCCCATGGACCGTACCATCCTTCATGAATCCAAGCGTTCAACCGCCGCACTCGGCGGAGCTGCGTCAGGCCTGCATGCGCCTGGCGTTCTGCCTCCTGCCCGGAACGGCGATGGCCATGCCTGCGACGGCGCCTTCCCGCGGCGCCGGCTCGGGCCGGCCATACCTCGCCAGCGTGCCGGCACCCGCCCTGCGGTTTGCGGAGGCTCCGCCACCTCCTGACCTCAGCGTCCGGCCGCCTGCCGGCGCGCCGCCCAACCTACCCTCCCATGATTCCTCCTCGAACCCGGCCCTCGATGTAATCCCGGCCATCCCTTCTTCCTCCCCAACACTTTCCCCGAATGACTCCGCCAACCGCAGCGATGCCAAAGCCCCCAACCCGGCACCCGCCCGGATTATCCCGGATGACACGCGGCCGGCGGTTCGCCCGGAGGACTTTCTCCCGTTCTTCATCTTCCCCGGCGGCGCCCAAGGCCCCGGGACTCCCACCGTGGTTCTACCAAGCAGCCTGACCCCCGCGGCCCCGGGAACCCAGCCGCTCAGCACCGCCACGTACCGGCAGCAATGACGCCGCTTCCACCGTCCACCCAATCACGCCGCCTCCGCGGCGCGGCGCTCGTCGCCGCGCTCGTGGCGTCCGGCTTGGCGCGGGCGGCGACGGCGGAACCGGCCGGCCCCGAGGCGCACGGTTCGACCGCCCCGGCGGCCCATGCCGTCACCGCCGCACCAGAGGCAAAGCCGGCCGCGGCTGCGCTGACAGGACTCGCCAACGACCACGCCGACGAAGCCCGCGGCCTGCTCAAGCTCGGCGGGTCGCTGACGGACCGCGGGGACTACGCCGGCGGCGAGATCGCTTTCCGGCGCATCATGAATTCGGCCGACTTCACCGACGCCGAGCAGATCGACGCGCTGCTGGGCCTCGCCCGCCTGCACCGCCGCTCCGGCGCCTTCGTGAAGGCCGCCGCCATCTACGAAAAATTCCTCAAGCAGTTTCCCGACGACCAGCAGGTGCCCGACGCGATGCTCGACCTCGGCCGCACCCTGCGCGCGATGGGCGCCTACCGCATGGCGATCTCGCGCTTCTACAGTGTCATCAATTCCACCCTGAAGATCCCCAGCGGCGGTTTCGACCACTACCAGCTCCTCGCCAAGACGGCGCAGTTCGAGATCGCCGAGACCCACTTCGAGTCGGGCGACTACGCCGAGGCCGGCAAGTTCTACGCGCGCGTCCGCCTGCTCGACCTCGCCCCCGCCGATCAGGCCCGCGCCCACTTCAAGTCCGCTGCCGCCCTCGATCTCGCCGGCGACAGCGACAGCGCCCTGACCACGCTGCGCGCCTACCTCCAGGAGTGGCCCAACGACGAGAACGTCCCGGAGGCCCGCTACCTGCTCGCCACCACGCTCCGGAAACTCAACCGACCCGCCGAGGCCCTCAACGCCACCCTCGACCTGCTCCGCACCGAGCACGACCGCGCCGACCAGCGCCGCTGGTCCTACTGGCAGCGCCGCACCGGTAACCAACTCGCGAACGAGTTTTTCCAGCAGGGCGACATCCGCACCGCCCTCGCCATTTACCAGGGCCTCGCCGCCATCTCCGAGGAGCCCATCTGGCGCCTGCCGAACACCTACCAGACCGCCCTCTGTTTCGAGCGGCTCGGCCAGACCGAGCGCGCCCGCTCCGCCTTCCAGGCCATCCTCGACGCGCTGGCCGCCGACAAGGCCGCGACCGCCGGCGATGAGCTGGCCGACCTCGGCCGCATGGCCGGCTGGCGTCTCGCCCACATGGAGTGGGCCGAGGACACCACGACGAAGCTCAACGTCTTCTTCACCACCAGCCGCGCCCCCAGCCCGGCCGTCGTCCCGCCGGTCGTCCCGGTCCCCACCCCCGAATCCCATGGAAGCCCTGCTCCAGCACCAGAAACTCTGCGATGAACTCCACGCGCTCGCCCTCGAGGAGAACCAATTCCTCCGGCAGCACCAGCGCACCCCCGGCCCCGACCTGCTAAACCGCAAGCGCAGCCTGTTACCGCGCCTCGACGACGCCCTCGACGCCCTGCGCTCCGCCCCACGGGAGACCCCGCCGCGGCCGGTCCTGCGGCAGGCGCTCGAGCGCGCCGGTTCCCGAATCCTCCAGATCATGCAGCTCGACCGCGAAAACGAGCAGCTCCTCCTCCGGCACAGCCTCTCCGGACCGCGTCCCGCGCCCGCCGCCGCGACCCCGCCGGTCGCGCTGCTCCGCCGCATCTATCAGCCCGCGGGCTGAGCGGCAGCCGACGGAAAAAACGGTAAAGGTCCCGCCCGGCCGGCCGATAGGAGGTGCGATGTCCTCGTTTCCTCCCTTTCCCGCGAACGAAGGCGCCCTGACGCCCGACGAGGTTGTGCGCCAGCTGCTGGAGCTGCCCTCCGCGCCGCGGGTGCTGCCGCGCCTCAAGCGATTGCTCAGTGACGGCAACTCGTCCATCCGCGACGTCGTTGAGATGATCCGGCTCGATCCCGGCATCGCCGCCCGCGTCCTGCGCATGGGCAACAGCATCTACTACAGTCAGGGCCTGCGCTGCTACACGGTGGACGAGGCCATGAACCGCGTCGGGTACGACCACGTCTACGAGCTCGTCGCCAACGCCGTGGCCAGCCAGGTCCTCGTCCGCCCGCTCGAGGTGTACGGGATGGACCCCGACGATCTCTGGCGCCAGTCGGTCGCCTGCGGCCTCGCGGCCGAGACGCTCGCCCGCCAGCTCAACCTCGATGTCGACGTCGCCTACACGGTCGGGCTGCTCTACGGCGTCGGCCTCGTGGCCATCGATGAGTGGGCCTTCCGCCAAAAATTGCCGTGGCGCTTTGCGCCCGGTCCGCTGCCGCTCGAGACCTGCCACAACGAGCGCGCCGTGCTCGGATTCCACAACGCCGAGGCCGGCGCCGCCCTGCTGCGCTTATGGGAATTCCCCGCGGTGATGACGGAGCCCGTGCGCTGGCAATACCTCCCGCGCGGCACCGCCGCGCACCTGCCGCTGGCCGCCGCCCTCCATGTCGCGAAATGGGTCCGCGCGGAGATTTGCGGCGCCCCCGGCACCCCGC
>CAIYFD010000138.1 GCA_903925425.1 uncultured Opitutia bacterium
ATCTATCAGTCGGCCCTCGCCGGCGGGGCGCCCGTGAGCCTGCCGCTGGCCCGTACCCCCGAATTACGCGCCTTTGACCAACCGGGTTTTTCACGCTAGGAAAATCCCCGTTCACCCCACGCTTTGTCCGTATGCTCCGCGTTCTTCTCACCACCACGTCATTCCAGGACACCCCCGGCCCCCATCAGGACCTGCTCAACCGCTCCGGCTGGGAGATCGTGCGCGCCCGCGGACCCCTGAATGAGGCCGATACCCTCGCGCTGGTCCGCGACATCGACGCCTACATCTGCGGCGACGACGCCATCACGCGCCGCGTGCTCGAGGCCGCCCGGCCCCGCCTGCAGGTCATCAGCAAGTACGGCATCGGCGTCGACAAGATCGACGTGAAGGCCTGCACCGCACTCGGCATCCCCCTGCTCTTCACGCCCGGCGTCAACCACACCACGGTGGCCGAGCACACGTTCCTGCTCCTGCTCGCCCTGCAGAAGCACCTCCTCTTTCACACCGACTCCACCCGCGCCGGCGGCTGGAAACGCCAGACTGGCCACGAGCTCTTCGGCCAGACCATCGGCATCGTCGGCCTCGGCCGCATCGGCCAGGAGGTCGCCATCCGCGCCCGCGCCTTCGGCATGCAGGTCCTGGGCTACGGCAACCACTGGGACGAGACCTTCGCCGCCGCCCACGGGCTCAAGCGCGCCGCCACGACCGACGAGCTTTTCGCCCAGTCGGACATCATTTCACTCCACACCATGCTTACGCCCGAGACCCGCGGCCTGATCGGCGCGCGCTCCATCGCGCTCATGAAGCCCGGCGTGGTTATCCTCAATTGCGCCCGCGGCGAGATGGTGGTCACGGCCGATCTCGTCTCCGCGCTCAAGTCCGGCCGGATCGCCGGCTACGGCGCCGACGTGCTCGACCAGGAGCCGCCGCCCGCGGATCACCCGCTGCTCCGGCTCCCGAACTGCGTCATCACCCCGCACATCGGCTCGCGCACCTCCGAGAGCGTCGCGCGCCAGGCCACCGCCGCCGTGACCAACCTCATCCTCGCCCTCAACGGCGAGAAGCCCCTCGCCCAGGTCAATCCCGAGGTGCCGGTGAGAAAATTCGTTCCCGCCAAATAATATTTTCATGTCCGAAACCTTCTACGTCGTTCCCGAGGAACAGCACAACGCGCTCGTCACCGCCGCCTACAAGAAGCGCGGTTACTCCGGGCAGGAAGCCGCCGCCGGGGCCCGCTTCTGCGCCGAGGCCACCCGCCATGGCATCCGCACCCACAACGCGCTCAAGGCACTTCATCTCGACCACCTCTTCGGCTCCGGCGCGCAGGGCTGCGTGCCCAAGGCCAAGATTGAGAAGGTCCCCGTGCCGTACCGTGCCGCGCAGGTCTGGAACGCCAATCGCAAGCTCGGCCAGGCCACCGGTTACGCCGCGATCGAGGCGGCCATCAAGCTCGCCGACAAGTATGGCGTCGGGATGGTCTCGGTCGACAACGCCTTCCACTACCTCTGGGGCGGCGGCTACGTGATGGATGCCGCCAAGCGCGGCTATATCGCCTACACCAACTGCACCGCCGCACTCGCCGAGGTCGTCCCCTTCGGCGGCAAGTTCCCCACCCTCGGCACGAATCCGCACTCCTGGGGCTTCCCCACCACCGCCGCCGTCGGTTACCCGATCGTGATCGACTGGGCCACGTCGGTTGTCGCCATGGGCCGGGTCCAGCAGCTGGCACGCGAGGGCAAGCAGCTCCCGCCCAACGCCGCCGTCGACGAAGCCGGTCAGCCCACCACCGATCCGGCGAAGGCGAAATATCTCGTGCCGTTCGGCGCGCACAAGGGCTACGGCCTCGCGCTAATCGACGAGATCGTGGGCGCCTTCATCGGCGGCTCGCTCCCCACCCTCCGCAACCGCTGGAGCCAAGTACCCGAGGGCGACAAGGGCACGTGCACATTTTTCTTCCAGGTCTGGAAACCCGAGGCGATGAACGCCGGCGCCTTCGCCCGGGGCCGCAACCAGGCGGAGAACGTGAAGGCCGTCATCGCCGACATCCTCGGCCACGGCAACGACGCCTGCATGCTCCCCGGCCAACTCGAGGCCCAGGCGGCCGCGCGCTGCGCCAGGAACGGCGGCCTCCTCTTCTCCGAGGCCGAGATCCAAGCCTTCAACGAAATCGCTGCCGAGGCCCGCAAGGCCAAGTGGAAGCTCGCCGACTTCAAGGTCGCGGAGTGATCAAATCCAATGGGGAAAATGGAAAAACCGGAGATGATCTCAATCACCAATCCGACCCCCGTTCCTGAGTCCCAGCTTCACCCCTCCCACGTTCCCTCTTTCCCCATTCCTCCCCCCCATTTCCCCCATGAGCCTTAAGATCAAACCCGCCCAATCCTGCGCCTTTGACCAGATCTCCTTGGGCGAGGTCATGCTCCGCCTTGATCCCGGCGAGGGCCGCATCCGCACCGCCCGTGAATTCAAGGTTTGGGAGGGCGGCGGCGAGTACAACACCTCCCGCGGACTCCGGAAATGCTTCGGCCTGAAAACCGCCGTCGTCACCGCCTTCGTCGACAACGAGGTCGGCCACCTCGTCGAGGACTTCATCATGCAGGGAGGAGTCGCCACCGACTTCATCACGTGGCGCGAGGACGACGGCATCGGCCGCACCGTCCGCAACGGCCTCAATTTCACCGAGCGTGGCTTCGGCATCCGCGGCGCCGTCGGCAATCCCGACCGCGGCAACACCGCCGCCTCGCAGCTTAAGCCGGGCGACATCGATTGGGAGCACATCTTCGGCAAGCTCGGCGTCCGCTGGTTCCACACCGGCGGCATCTTCGCCGCCCTCTCCGCCTCGACCGCGGAGCTGACCGTCGAGGCCGTGAAAGCCGCGAACAAGCACGGCACCATCGTCAGCTACGACCTCAACTACCGCCCGTCGCTCTGGAAAACCATCGGCGGACTGAAGAAGGCGCAGGAGGTCAACCGCGAGATCGCCAAGTACGTCGACGTCATGATCGGCAACGAGGAGGACTTCACCGCCTCACTCGGTTTCGCCGTCAAGGGCGCCGAGAAACTCGGCCACATCGAGACCGACGCCTTCAAGGGCATGATCGAGACCGCGGTGCAGGAATTCAAAAACTTCAAGGTCGCCGCGACCACGCTGCGCCATGTCGTCACCGCCACGAAGAACGACTGGAGCGCGATCCTCTGGCACGACGGCAAATTTCACGAGAGCCGCCAGTATCCCGGGCTCGAGATCCTCGACCGCGTTGGCGGCGGCGACTCCTTCGCCTCCGGCCTGCAGTTCGGCTTCCTCGAGTTTAACGACGCCCAAAAGGCCGTCGAGTACGGCGCCGCCCACGGCGCGCTCGCCTCCACGACGCCCGGCGACACCTCGATGGCCACGCGCAAGGAGGTCGAAAAGACCTTGGCCGGCGGCGGCGCCCGTGTCGTGCGCTGAACCGCGTCCCGCTGCCCTCTCCTTTCTTCCCCAACCCCAGACCCTGAAAGCCATGAATATCTCCCGCGCCGGTCTTTGGTCCGGCCTCCTCACCCTCGCCGCCCTCGCCGGCTGCACCGCCATCACGCCCCCGGCGCCGCCCGCCACGCTCGAGAACACCGGAGGCCGGACCGTGCTCAACCTCCCCGGTGTGGCCCGCGCCGTGCGCCTTGACGGCATCTTCTACGAGACCGCGCAGGGGCGCACCCCGTTGCCCGGCAACCTCAGCTTCGCCCCGCGCGGCAACAGTCTCGTCGCCGAGGCCCGGATGCCCGACGGGCGCACCGTGACCCTCACCGTGCAGCCGGACGGGCGCCACGATCATCGCGTCAACCTGGCCGCCACCCCGGCTGCAGGCATCATCAAGTGGGGCTTCGCCGTCGAGTCCGCGTCCGACGAGTATTACACCGGCCTGATGGAGCGGGTCGTGGACGGCCCGCAGCAGGCCTCCTGGGCACCCGGCATCACCAAGGCCATGGACCTGCGCGGGCAGAAGGTGGAGATGCTCGTGAAGCCGACCACCTCGGTCTATGCCCCGTTCTACCTTTCGTCGAAGGGCTACGGCCTCTTCATCCAGACCGACTGGCCGGGCGCCTATGACTTTGCCGCGACGGACCCGACCCGCGTCAGTGTCGCGTTCGAAGGCCCCGCCCTTGGCTTCAAGGTCTACTCCGCCGCCACCCCCGCGGAGCTGGTCCAAGCGCATGCACTCGACGCCGGCCCCCCCGTCATTCCGCCGAAATGGATGTACCGGCCGTGGCGCTGGCGCGACGAGCACACCAACCGTCTGACCTTCTACGATGGCACGCCGGTCACGGCGCCCTTCAACTCCGAGGTCGTCGAGGACATCCTGATGATGCGCGCCTACGGCATCCCCAACGGCGTCTACTGGATCGACCGTCCCTGGGGGCCGGGCCCGCTCGGCTACGATGACTTCGAAATCGATGCGCGGCGGCTGCCCAACTTTGAGGCCGAGGTAAAATGGCTGGAGAGCCAGAACATGAAGACCGTCCTCTGGATCGGGCCCTTCTTCCAGGGTAAGATGATCAAGGAGTCGCTGGACAAGGGCTACACCCTCGCCGGCCAGACCAAGCCGACCGCGCCGAGCGGCATCGCCAACAACTACCCGATGGTGGATCTGTCCAACCCGGCCGCCAAGGCCTACTGGCAGGCGGGAGTCGAGAAGCTCCTCAAGATGGGCGTCGCCGGCTTCAAGCTCGACCGCGGCGAAGAGAACATCCCGGAGGGCAACACCCCCGCGACCAGCAACGTGAAGCGCTTCGACGGAAAATCCATCCGCGAGAACCGCAATACTTTCGTGGCCGATTACGCCCAGGCCGTGGCCGAAATCGCGCGCAAGAACCGCGGCAACGACTTCGTCGCGATGCCCCGCGGCGCCTACACCGGCAGTTCGTCCGCCGCCGTCTTCTGGGGCGGCGACATCGGCGGCACCCCGGAGGGCCTCCGCGCTTCCATCATCTCGGTCCAGCGTTCCGCGGTGATGGGCTACCCCAACTGGGGTTCCGACACCGGCGGTTACAACCAGCAGACGATGGATTCCGACATGTACGCGCGCTGGCTGGCCTTCAGTGCCTTCACCCCGATCATGGAGGTCGGACCAACGCGGAACCTCGGCTTCTGGAACCTGCCAGCCCCGCACACGCCGAGCTACGACGCCCCGGTGATCGCGGCGTGGCGCCTTTACGCCCGCCTGCACGACCGGCTGGCCGACTACAGCTACGCCCAAGGCGTCGAGGCGGCCAAGTCGGGCACGCCCATCGTCCGCCCGCTGTTCCTCGTCGAACCCGGCGCTCCCGCCGCGTGGTCCAACTGGTGGACCTACCTATACGGCCCGGACATCCTCGTCTCGCCCGTCTGGGAAAAGGGCAAACGCGAACAGCAGGTCTACCTCCCGACCGGCACCAAGTGGCGCGACGTCTGGCAGGCCGACAAGGTATACGACGGCGGCCAGACCATCACGGTGAAGGCCGACCTCCATCAAGTGCCGATCTTCGTGCGCGATGGCGCGCCCGTGACCAAGGTCATCGGCGACCTCAACCGCGAATGGACCGAGTCCGTCGAGATCGCCGCCAAGCATCCCGACCTCAAGACCCTCGACGCTGAGGTGAAGCGCCTTTTCCCCACCCTGCAACAGGCCGCCGAGCGGCCGTACCCGGCCCCCGCGGCTTCGGCCGCCTCCCAGGCCGCTCCCGGCGGAGTGGTCCCGCCCGCCGGCGGCGCTCCCGCAGGCCGCGGCGGCGGTGCAGCTCCGGCTGGCCGCGGTGGCCGCGGCGGTCCCGCTGCCTCACCCTGAAGCTACCCGCATGAAAACGTTCCTCTCCTTTCTTGGCGGGGCCGTTCTCGCGGCGACCGCCTTCGCGGCGGAGCCCGCCCGCGCCCCGCACGTGCACATGGCCGGCGACTCCACGATGGCGGACAAGCCGACCGAACCGCCAAATCCCGAGCACGGCTGGGGCCAGC
>CAIYFD010000139.1 GCA_903925425.1 uncultured Opitutia bacterium
CGTCCCTCCGCTTAGGATTGCCAACCACCACCGAAGTCAGCACATCAAACCAAGCCAAAGACTAACACTCCACTTGGCCCAGTTTTCGGGACACGCTCACGACAACCAGACGGATTGCAAAGCGAACTGCTCCTGAGTAATCCGCGATTGGCCTGATTAAGGCAAAAGCAGGTTATTCGCGGATTTTCGTGGGTCTCAGAGGGAAGGCGCCTGGGGCGCGGTTCGTCTCCGGACTCACCGCGTCGGAGGGCTGAGTGGAAGGAGGGGAAGGATTGCTTGGGAAGGAAGAGTGCCGGGTTGAGCCTGCCCGCGGTACCGCCAAGCTGGGCCGATGGCTCATCTGACAAACAAACCGAGCGCCGCAGAAGCGGCGGTCGCTGCACACTATGGACTGCTGCTGGGAATCCAGACGCCGTGGCAGGTGGTCCGGGCCGACTTGAAGCTGCAGGAGAAAAAAGTGGAGATCGCCGTCGAGCATGATCGGGCCGGCCAGGTTGCCTGCCCGCAATGCGGGCGGGCGTGCCCGCGGTACGATCACACGGCCGAACGCCAGTGGCGGCATTTGGACGTCATGCAGTTCACCACCATCATCCGGGCGCGGGTGCCGCGCTGCCAGTGCCCGGAGCATGGCGTGGTGACGGCGGCGACTCCCTGGGCCGAGCCGAGTGGACGCTTCACCGTCTTCTTCGAGGCCTTTGCGGTGAACGTGATCGAGGCCAGCCGGTCGCTGACCCAGGCGGCCGAGCTTCTGCGGGTAGACTGGCATACGATCCAGGAGATCGTGCATCGGGCGGTCGAGCGGGGGCTGTTGCGGCGTCAGACCGACCGGGTGGACCAAGTCGGATTGGACGAGAAGAGCTTTGGCCGGGGCCAGAACTACGTTTCGTTGATGACAGATCTGCCCGGTCGCCGGGTGCTCGATGTCGTCGAGGGCAGAGACACGGCGAGTGCCTTGCGGCTTTGGCAGACCCTGCCGGAAGACCAGAGGAAGAAGGTCACGGCGGTGGCCATCGACATGTCGGATGCCTTCGCCGGCGCGACCCGGCAGGCGGCGCCCCAAGCGGTGATCGTCTATGACAAGTTTCATGTCTCCAAGTATCTCAACGAGGCGGTGGACAAGGTCCGGCGGGAGGAGCACCGCAAGCTCCTGCAGCAAGGCGATGCGAGCCTGACCAGTACGAAGTACCTCTGGCTCCAAGGCGCCTCCCCCGAGGGAGACCGGGCCCTGAGCTTCTCGGAACTGTGCGCCCGCAACCTCAAGACCGCCCGGGCTTGGGTCCACAAGGAGACTTTCTCCGAGTTTTGGGCTCAGCCCAGCGTGGCCGCGGGACGGAAGTTCTTCTCCCAATGGTTTCCCGCCGCCCGCCGCTCCAAGCTCGAACCGATCAAGAAGGTCGCTGCCACCCTCAAGGCCCACCTCACCGGATTGCTCAACTACTTCCTGCATCCGATCACCAATGCGCTGACCGAGGGCTTCAACTCCAAGGTGCAGGCCATCAAGGCCGACGCCCGCGGTTTCCGCCGCTTCGCTAACTACCGCGCCAGAATCCTGTTTCATTGTGGCAAACTCGACCTCTCGCCTGACCTGCGGCTAAATCCTACCCACTAAATTCCGCGAAGAACCCCTTTTTGTTGGGTAACCCCCAGCATAAAGACTTGCTGAACACCGGGTGCGCCGGGAATTCTGCCTAGACCATCCATGCAGGAATTGCTGAAAGACCTCATCGTCCGCGCCCGTGCCGAGCTTTCCGTCATTGCGGAGAGGCCGGCCTTCGAATCCGCCAAGGCCCGCTTGGTTGGGCCGAATGGCGAATTGACCGCGATGATGAAGCGCATGGGTTCGGTCGCCAAGGAGGAGCGTCCCGCCTTAGGCAAGCTGATCAACGAGGCGAAACAGCAGGTTCAGGCGCTGCTTGATGGCGCCCTGGAGCGCATTGTGGCCGCGGAAATGGCCGCTCAACTGGGGCCGCAGGTGGACGCCACCTTGCCCGCTCCGGATGCGGGCCCGGGCACGTTTCACCCCCTGACGCAAATTCGGGAAGAGATGTGCCGGATCCTGCGCAAGGTAGGGTTTGCGGTCGCCGATGGCCCCGAGGTTGAGACGGAGTACTACTGTTTCGATGCCCTGAGCACCCCGGTCGATCATCCGGCACGGGATCCCCAAGATACCTTCTATTTTCCTGAGGGGCTGCAATTCGCCAACATCGCCAAACGGAATCCCGGCGAACGCTACCTGCTGCGGACCCACACCTCGTCCGTGCAGATCCGCACCATGCTGCAGGGGCAGCCGCCCATTCGCATCGTTTCGCCGGGCCGGGTCTATCGCCGCGACACCGCGGACGCCACGCACAGCGCGAACTTCCACCAGCTCGAGTGCCTCTACGTCGATCGTAACGTCACCGTCCGCGACCTCAAGGCCCTGCTTGACTACGTCTTCGCCAGCCTGCTCGGCAAGGAGACCAAGATCCGCTTCCGTCCGCATTATTTCGGCTACACCGAGCCAAGCTTTGAGGTCGACGCCAGCGCCCTCCACCTGCCCAAGGTCAACAAGGAGTGGATGGAGATCGGCGGCTGCGGCATGGTCGACCCGGAAGTGTTCGCGGCCGTGGGTTACGACCCGGCGGTGTGGACCGGCTATGCCTTCGGCATGGGACTCGAACGCCTCGCCATGAATCTCTACGGCATCGATGACATCCGGTATTTCTACCAGAACGACGCGCGTTTCCTGAAGCAGTTTGCCTGACCAGAGCCATGAAGATTTCGCTAAACTGGCTGAAGGATTATGTGACCCTCGACGCGCCGGTTGAGGAAGTTTGCCGCGCGGTCACCTTTCTCGGATTCGAGGTGGAACAGGTCATCCGTACCGGCGCCCCGCGTCTTGAGCAGGTGGTGGTCGGGGAGGTGCTGGCGCGCGACAAGCATCCCAACGCGGACAAACTTTCGGTCTGTCAGGTCGACATCGGCCCGGCCGGCGGCGTGAAGACGATCGTGTGCGGCGCCCAGAACTACAAGGTCGGGGATCGCGTGCCGGTGGCCCTGCCGGGCGCGGTGCTGCCCGGCGATTTCGTCATCAAGCGGTCCAAGATTCGCGGCCATGAATCCGATGGCATGATGTGCTCGGCCAAGGAGCTCGGTGTCGCCGAGGATGCCGACGGTCTCCTGATCCTTGCCAGCCGCCCCGACTTGGGGACGCCGATCAATCAGGTGCTGCCATCCGGCGACGTTATCCTCGACATTGAGATCACTCCGAACCGACCGGATTGCCTTTCCCACCTTGGTATTGCCCGGGAACTGGCGGCTTGGTTCAAGCAGGAGCTCGTCTACCCGCAGGAAAAGTTCCGCGGGGTTCCGACGGCTCCGGCCCGCCCGGATCTCCTTAATTCTGTCAAGGTGGCCGCGTCGGGCGACTGTCCCTTTTACACCGCCCATGTGATTACCGGGGTCCGCATCGCCCCGAGTCCGGCCTGGTTGCAGGACCGTCTTCGGGCGGTGGGGCTGCGCCCGATCAACAACATCGTCGATGTTGGCAATTACGTGATGCTGGAGACGGGCCAACCGCTGCATGCGTTCGATGCCCGGCGCCTTGCCGGCGCCGAGATCCATGTGCGGCTGGCCGCTGCCGGTGAGTCGATCACCACGCTTGACGGGAAGGAGCGTAAACTGGGTGAGGACATGCTCGTGATCGCCGATGCCCGTCAGCCGGTCGTGATTGCCGGAATCATGGGCGGAGTGGCGTCGGGTGTGGCTGACGACACGACCGACTTGGTGCTCGAATGCGCGGTCTTCCGCCGCCAGGCGGTGCGTAGCACCTCGAAGCGGCTAGGGTTGGCCTCTGACTCGTCGTACCGCTACGAGCGGGGCGTGGATCCGCATGGGACGCTGGAGGCCGCATGGCGCGCGATCGACCTCATCCTGGAGACGGCGGGTGGCGAAGTGGCCGGACCCGGTTGGACGGTCGGCGGTGATGTGCCTTGGGCCCGGGAGATCATCCTGACGCCGGCGTTTGTCCGTGAGCGCCTCGGGTTTGAAATTCCCGATGCCGTGATGAAAGCCTCGCTCGAACTTTTGGAACTGGCGGTGATCCGGGAAGAGCCAACCTTGGATCGGGGACCGGCTTGGACGGTTTCCATCCCGAGCTGGCGGGATGATCTCGATCGCCCGATCGACCTCGTTGAGGAAGTCCTGCGCTTGTACGGGACGGAGAAGATTCCCAGTGTGACACCGGTGGCGCCCGGTCTGGTCGTCGAGGACGCGCCCGTGGCCATCTTCAATCGCAAGGTCACCGAATATCTCGTGGGCCAGGATTTCCACGAGTGCCTGAACTACACGCTGCGGAGCGATCGCGAGGTCAAGGCTTGGTCGGACCCGGGAGTAGCGACGCCGGGCGCCCTGGCCAATCCGTTTGTCGAGGATCAGTCCAACCTGCGGTCCAGTTTGATCCCGGGCCTGCTCGAGACCCTTAAGCTGAACCAATCCCGCGGGGTGAATCTCGGGCGGCTCTGCGAGACCGGCCGGGTCTTTCTCGAGTCGGAAGGGCGGCTCAGCGAATGTGTCGCCGTTGCCTTCATCATTGCGGAGAATTCCGGTGATCGCACGTGGCTGCGCCGCAGCGCGCCCGATTTCTATTCGGCCAAACATGTGATCGAGGTGTTGTCCGCCGCGGCTGGAGTGAATCTCGCAAAAGAATTCCGGACCATGAACCCAGTCGCCGCGCCCTGCTGGCAGGCTGGACACGCGGCCTCGGTCGGACGTCTCGATCGGGGCTGGATTGCGCAGTTTGGTCTGCTCGACTTGGGGGTGGTTCGAGCCGCCGGGGTCGAGGGCAAGGTCTATGGCGGTCAGTTTCTCATTCTCCCGGAACGCCTCGCGTCCCGCGAATCGCGGCCGCGCTATTCCGATTTCAGCCTGTTCCCGCCGGCGCTGCGGGATCTGGCTCTGGTCATGGACGAGGCTCGGCCGGCCGGTGAGGTTCGCAGTTTGATCCTGGTGGCCGCCCGCGCTGCCGCCGCGGGCAGTCTGGCGGTCGAGGACGTACACGTTTTCGATGTCTATCGCGGTGCCGGCGTACCCGAGGGAAAGAAGAGCCTGGCTTATTCCATTGTCTTTCGCGCCGCCGACCGGACCTTGACCGACGACGAGGTCAACGGGGTCTTCAATCGCATCCAGGAGAAGATTGCGGAGGATTCCGGGCTCCAAATCCGGAAATAGCCCGTTTGATCATGGCTTCCTCGGATGAAATCGACATCGAGCGGGTGGCTTCGCTGGCGCGACTCGCCCTCTCAGCAGAGGAAAAGGCGGAGTACACGAAGCAGATCGGGGATATCCTCCGTCACATTGAGCAATTGAAGAAGGTGGATGTCTCCGCCGTGGAGCCCACGGCCCACGCGTTCCCGCTCTTCAACGTCTGGCGGGAAGACGTCCCGGTGCCTTCGCTGCCGGTTGCGGCGGCGCTGCTAAATGCTCCGGCCCAGCGCGACCACATGGTGTCCGTCCCGAAGGTCGTCGAGTAATCCGGCCGCTCACCCGCGTCATGGCTTCCGAGATCCACGATCAAACTGTTGCCGAGCTGGCCGGGAGGCTGGCCCGCCGGGAGCTATCCTCCGAGGAGTTGGTTCGCGCGCTGCTGGCCCGCAAGGACGCGGTGGATGACCGGGTCAAAGCTTTCAATTCCTTGGATGCGGACAGCGCATTGGCGGAGGCACGGGCCTCCGATGCCCGTCGCTCGGCCGGCCAGTCGCGTGGGCCGCTCGATGGCATCCCGATTGGATTGAAGGATGTCATCGCGGTGGCAGGGCAACCGCTGACCGCCTCCAGCCGGATGCTGGCGAATTTCATTTCGCCGTACGATGCCACGGTGACGGTTAAGCTGCGGGCGGCCGGCGCCATTCCTTGGGGTCGTTTGAATCTGGATGAGTTTGCGATGGGTTCTTCGACCGAGAACTCGGCCATGCAGACGACCCGGAATCCGTGGGATCTCAGCCGGGTGCCCGGGGGTTCTTCCGGCGGCAGTGCCGCGGCGCTGGCCGCGGGCGAGGCCGTGGCGACTTTGGGTTCCGACACCGGCGGATCCATTCGCCAGCCGGCGGCCTTTTGCGGTTTGGTGGGGCTGAAGCCGACCTACGGCTTGGTCTCCCGGTATGGGCTGGTCGCCTTTGCCTCATCCTTGGATCAGATCGGGCCTTTTGCCCGGACGGTGGAGGATGCCGCGATCGTGCTGGGGGCGATCGCTGGGCACGACGCGCGTGATTCGACCTCGTTTCGCGCAGACGTTCCGGACTACCGGGAGGAATTAAAGCAGCGCCGCGGACCATGGCGCCTGGGAATTCCCAAGGAATACTTTGGCGAGGGACTCGATCCCGAGGTGGCTGCGGCCGTGGCGAAAGCCGTAGCGTACTACCAAGGCCTGGGTTGCACCATCAAGGAAGTCTCCCTGCCTCACACCGAGTACGGTGTCGGCGCCTACTACATCATCGCGACCGCCGAATGCTCGTCGAACCTCGCCCGGTTTGACGGCATCCGCTACGGGCACCGGTCCAAGCAGGCGACGGATGTCGTGGACCTGTATTTTCGGTCTCGTGCCGAAGGTTTCGGCCCGGAGGTCAAGCGGCGCATCATTCTCGGCACCTACGTGCTCTCCAGCGGATACTATGATGCCTTTTATCTCCGGGCCCAGAAAGTCCGCACGCTGATTCGGCAGGATTTCCTGAACGCTTTTCATGAGGTGGACGCGATTCTGACACCTACGGCGCCGACCCCGGCATTCCGGGTGGGGGAGAAGGCCGCGAACCCGCTCGCGATGTACCTTTGCGACGTATATACGATTGGGGTGAACTTGGCGGGCTTGCCTGGTAACAGTGTACCCTGCGGCTTCACCTCCGGCGGACTCCCGGTCGGCCTGCAACTTATCGGCCAGCCTTTCCAAGAGGCGGAACTCCTCGCGATCGCGCAGGCCTACGAACGCGGCCACGACTGGACCGCCCGCCGTCCGGCGCTTTGAGCCCGCCTCGAGCCGAGCCCGAGCCTCATCCATCATGAACTACGAAGCGGTCATCGGCCTTGAGGTCCATGTACAGATCCGGACCCGTTCGAAGATGTTTTCGGCGGTGGAAGCCGGTTTTGGCCGGGAACCGAATACCTTGACGGACGCGGTGGTGCTGGCCCTGCCCGGAGCGCTTCCGGTGATCAACAAGGCCGCGCTCGACGCGGTGATCAAGGCGGGGCTGATGCTCGGCTGCAGGATTGCCCCGGTCTGCAAGTGGGACCGGAAAAATTACTTTTATCCGGACTCGCCCAAGAATTACCAGATCTCGCAGTACGACCAGCCGATCTGCCTCGGCGGCCAGGTTGAAATTGAGCAGCCCGGTGCGGCGAGGAACGTGATGGGGGAGCATAAGTCGATTCCCCTGACGCGGATTCACCTCGAGGAGGATGTCGGCAAATTGAACCACGGTACGAGCGATTCGCTGGTGGATTACAACCGGGCCGGCACCCCGCTGATGGAGATCGTTTCCGAGCCGGCCATGCACAGCGCGGACGAGGCTTATGCCTTTCTCACGGCATTGCGCGCCGCGATGGTCCAGGGAGGCATCTCGGACTGTGACATGGAAAAAGGTCAATTGCGCTGCGATGCCAACATCTCGATCCGGCCCGTGGGTGAAAGCCGGCTGGGGACCAAGGTCGAGCTGAAGAATCTCAATTCCATCGCATTTGTACGGGACGGCATCGAGCACGAGATCAAGCGCCAGCTGGCCGTTTCGGAACGGGGCGGGGTCATCGTGCAAGAAACGCGGGACTATGATGGCCAGACGGGTGTATCCCAGTCCCTCCGCTCCAAGGAAATGGCGCACGACTACCGCTATTTCCCGGATCCCGACCTGATGCCGGTCCGGGTCGACGAGGAGTGGCTGGCCCGGATCCGGCTCGATTTGCCGGAAATGCCGTTCGACCGGCAGCGCCGATTCATTGCCAGCTACCAACTCCCCTATACCAGTACCTCGGTTTTGATTTGGGATCGGGAACTCAGCGTCTTCTTCGAGGAAACAGCGCGGATCTCCGGTCAGCCGGCAATGGCCGCCAATTGGATCATCAACGGGCTTTTGCGTGAAATGGGTGCGGCGGGAATGAGCTTGGGGCAGTGCTTGATCCGCCCGGAACACGTGGCTGAATTGGTGGTGCTCGTTGCCGGAGGAAAGTTGCCCGGGCCCGCGGCCAAGGATGTTTTCACGGAGGTTTTTCGTACGGGGGAGAAGCCGGCGGCTGTGATTGCGAAACTTGGCTTGGAATCGACATCCAATTCAGGTGCTGAGCTCGAGAACTGGTGCCGCGAGGCCATTGCTTCCAATCCCAAAGCATTGGCCGATTTCAAGAGCGGCAAAGACAGTGCCATCAACGGTTTTAAGGGCCACGTCATGAAGTCGGCGCGCGGCCGGGCGAATCCTCAGGACGTTGATCGGGTGCTCCGAGAGCAGTTGTCTAAGCTGTAAAGTATTGGAAATAAGTATTTTGTGACTATTTCGTGCTTCGGGCCGATCGTTTCCTGATCTTGACATTTAGTTGGCCTCCAATCTGCTCAGGAAGTTAGGAACTTTTTTCGCCCCACGGGTCGAAAATCGAGCCAAACACCACTCAGTCCAAAAGAAAAAAACCTATGACCAAATCAGCATTCAAGTTGGCCAGCGTTAGCGCCCTTGCCCTCGCCTTGGCGAGTTCGGCCATGGCCGAAATCAAACTGAACGACACCTTCTCCATGAGCGGGTACGTCGCCGGTTCCTACCAGTACAACAAGGCCAAGGCTGCCACCGCCGTCGATCGCTTCGATGTCGATAGCTCCCAGCTGCTTTTCAAGTACTCCTCGGCTCCTGTTACCGGCGTTGCGAGCATCTACTACGTTCCGAATCAGCGCCCCGATGAGGCCACGATTCTCGATGCCTACGCCACCTACGACGCCGGCGGCGGCGTCACCGTGACGGGCGGAAAGTTCCTGAGCCCCCTCGGCTACGAATCCTTCTTCGCCGTGAACAACCCTGAGATCACTTACGCCAACGGTGGCATCGGTGCCATCCCCGGCTATCACAGCGGCGTCAAGGTCGACTACTCCGACAAGGACTGGGGCTACGGAGCTGCCATTGTTGATTCCATCTACGGTGCCACCGCCCTCAAGGGCGACGGCGAGCTGCGGGCGGGTCAGGGTTACGAGGGTTATGTCACCTACAAGGGTGTTTCCGACCTGACGCTCTTCCTCGGCGGCGTCTTCGACAACCAGAGCGCGGTCAGCGGCAAGGACATCGCGGGTTATGACGTCTGGGCTTCCTACCAGGTTGACAAGCAGACCTTGGTCGCGGCCGAGTATGCGGGTCGTGATGGCGGCGGTCGCACGGATAAGGGCACCAACTGGCTCTTCCTGCTGAGCTATCAGTTCACCGACAAGGTTAACACGGCCTTCCGCCTCAGTGGTGAGAACGACGTCGATGGCCACGGCAAGTTCGTCAAGTACACCGTGGCTCCTGGTATCGCCCTCTCGAAGCAGCTGACCGTTCGTGCTGAGTACAGCATGACCAATGGTAGCGGCTCCACGAAGGATGCGAACTTCGTCGGTGTTCAGGCCTACCTGAAGTTCTAATTCAATTCGGTTGCCGCAAAGGCCAACCGATTCCTAACCGGGCTCCCCAACGGGAGCCCGGTTTTTTTGTGCCTGTCGTACAGGGTCCTTGCGCCGGCGCGGGCACCGGGAGGCGTGGTGGGTCATGAGAAACGGGGCAGGGGTGCGCGCGAAATTTCCGAGGCACGCCGACCGTTGGCAGACATCCTGCTAAACAAGATCTGCGTCATCGCGTTTCCCTTCGCCGGGATGCGCACCGTCGCGACTAAACCACTGACAGAAAATCAACCCTCCCGCGGGAACATGCTCATGCTCTGCGGGAGGGATTAACCCAGAAACCTAGCTCGAAACTCATGCATATCCTTAAATCCAGTATTCTTGCCGCCGGCGCCGCCGCGCTCGGCCTCCTTGCCACCCCGGTGCACGCCCAGGACGCCGTCAAGGTTGGCGTCCTCCATTCCCTCAGCGGCACGATGGCCATCAGCGAAACTTCGCTCCGCGATGTCCTTCTTTTTGCGTTTGATGAGATCAATGCCAAGGGCGGCGTTCTCGGCAAAAAGATCGAGCCGGTCGTGGTCGACGGTGCCTCCAACTGGCCGCTCTTCGCCGAAAAGGCCACGCAGCTTCTCGAAAAGGACAAGGTGGCTGTGACCTTTGGCTGCTGGACCTCCGTCAGCC
>CAIYFD010000140.1 GCA_903925425.1 uncultured Opitutia bacterium
ACCAATGTCTTGGGTTCAATGGTGAGCACCCAAACCCAAATCGTCATCGCTTCGACGCTTACGATCCTGAACACCACGGGCACCAACGTTCAAATTCTGCCGGGAACTAGCGGGACACTGACCGCTCAGCTCATCTCCGGCACGCAGCCGGTCACTTATCAGTGGATGAAGCGCGATGCCTCGGGAGTGACGCTTGCGGTTCCTGGCGCCACCTCGCTGACCTTGGCGATCACGAACGCCGTGGACTCCGACACCGGTCTCTACTGGATTGTCGCCACCAACGCGTCTGGTTCGGTGGCGAGCGACGGCACGCAAGTTCAGGTCGCTCTGGTCAACGAATAACCCAGCGACCATCAGGCTATCATTGCTGCATGAGGTCAGGACCAGCACCTGTGTATCCGGAAGCTCCTTAAGGATCTGGCCGCAATCCTCCAAGCCGAGACATCCGGCAGGCGGATGTCTAGCAGGATGACAGCGGGCTTGTGCTGGCGCGCGACCGCCGGCGCCGACTAAGCCTCCTCCGTCGCGGGCATGCGCGCGCAGCACCACACGAATACCGCTGCGGACCAGCATGCTATCGTCAACCAGCATGATCCGGATCGGATCGGTGGTGGGTTTCGCCATGACGATTGGGCGCGATTGAAACCAAGAAACCAGAGCGGCTCTCCCGACGAAGCGAAACAACTCCAGAAGGATCCCGATCCGGTACCGTTCTAACCCGCGCACCCAATCGTTGCGAAAAATCAAGCGGTCATCGCGCCACGAAGATCTCGAGTTCCCGGACCAACGAGCGATGACGCGGCGCAGCAAAATACTCCACGACTGCTCGCGCGGGCGCTTCGCCGATCCCCGTTGCGCGCAGGACCGCTTCGTCGGCCGCCGCAACTGAGCTGAGGGCTTTGAATCCCGCTGCGATCTTCGACGACGCCGCCTCGCCTACTCCGGGAATCGACAACGCGAGAATCCAGCGCCTCAGTTCCGCGCCCCGCGCCGCGGCAATCGCCCGGCTTAGATCCTCCGCCGCCACCCCGGGCCTTCGCCCGGGCAAAACCAGATCGTCCACCTGCAGGCGGAAAACATCAGCGATGGTCCTTACCTTCCCGCGCACGATCAGGGACTCGATCAAGGCCGGGCCCATTCCCCGCAGATCGAGCACATCGCGCGAGGCCAGATGCCCGATTCGTCCCGCGAGCTGCGCCGGACAATCCTCGTTCGGGCAACGTCGCGCCACCTCGTCTTTGCGATGTTCCACCAGTACTCCGCAGGCCGGGCAACGGGCCGGGAAAACAAAGGGGACCGTTCCCGCCGGCCGGCGGGCGACGATGACTTCCACCATGACCGGAATTACCTCGCCCGCCCTTTCGACCTCCACCGTATCACCGATGCGCGCATCCAGCCGGGCGATCTCATCCGCGTTGTGCAGCGTCGCCCTCGTCACGACCGCGCCCGCCAACTCAACCGGATCCAGCACCGCCACCGGCGTCAGGAGCCCAGTCCGGCCAACCTGCACCTCAATACCCAGGAGCCGCGTCTCCGCGCGTGGCGGTGTGAACTTGAACGCCACCGCCCAGCGCGGCCCCGTGGCGGAAGTCCCCAGCTCGCGCTGCCGCGCCACCGCATCAATCTTCACCACGACGCCATCCGTCGGCAGCTTCGCCTGGGCGCGCTCGCGCCCCATTTCCTCCACGGCGCGCCAGACAGCATTCGCGTCCACCGCCGGCCGGGCACCTTCCAACGCCGGCAGGCCCCAGCGGCGCACCCGCTCCTGAAAATCCCTCTGGCTGGCCGGAGCTGTTGCGGCCGGTTCCCACGCCCCGAATCCGTGGATCACGACCGCCAGACCCCGCAAAGCCAGCTGCTGCGGATCGGTCTGCCGCAGCGCACCGGCGGCCGCGCTCCGCGGACTCGAGAATGCCGCTTCCCCCGCCATCACCCGTTCCCGGTTCACCCGCGCGAACACCGCCAGCGGCACATGCATCTCACCGCGAAGCTCCACCAACGCCGGTGGCGTTGCCGTTGCCAGTTCCCGTCGCAGGCCGGGAATTCCGCGCACGAGGTCCGTGACCTCATCGCCTTCGAGGCCATCACCCCGCGTGATCGCCCGCACGAGCCGTCCACGCTCATAGGTCAGGCTGAGAGCGATGCCATCCACCTTGGGCTCAATCACGAATCCGCCCGGCCCCGCGTGCGCTCCAGCCACAAAAATCCGCAGATCGGCCTCGGTATAGACCTTGTCCAGACCGGTCATGGGCACGAGGTGGCGCGCCGTCCGAAACAATCCGGACCGGTCGTCGCCAAATCCTGGAACCGCCGCACCCCTTGCCGCCCAGTCCGGATAAACCCGCTCGAGCGCAGTCAGTTCCCGCTTGAGCCCATCGTAGACACTGTCGCTGGTTTCCGCGTCACCCCGGCGAAAATAGGCCTCGTCGAGCCGCCCGATTTCCGCGCGCAGGTCCTCCATCCGTGCCCGCGCCTCCGCCGGAGGCGCGGGCTCGGCGGCACCAACGCCCCGGCCAAGCATTGCAGCCAAGCCCAACACCCACAGTTGCATGATCCGGTAACACCGGTCGTTCGCGGAAACGGAAGTTCTCATTTCCGGTAATAACGCAGGAATCCGCCCCGATCTTTCACCCAATCTGACATTTTTTGCCAAAATCCACCCCACCCAGGCTGATCTCCCCGCTTCGCCCCATAGGCTCCACTTCCCCGGCCTAAATCCGGGGTCGACATCAGCCGGCGGGAACGCCTTCAATCGCGTCATCATGTCGCAGCAAGAAGGCAAATCCTACACCCCCGTCTCCCTGGCCGTTGATGCGGTCCTTGTGATCACGTTCTTCGCCATCATCTACACGCTGGTTGCGCCGCATGTCCCGTCGCACAATCAGGTCTGGATCACCGTATGGGGCGGGCTGACCGCCAGCTGCATGTCCGCGGTGTTCTGGCTCTGCATCCAGATGTTCCGCGTGGTGCTCAAGGCCCAGCGCGCAAAGCGCTGAGCGCCGGCCGCGTCGACCCGCGGCCCGGGTAAAAATCACCCGCCCGCAAGCTTGGCTTTCCGCAGCCGGCGATGATGCTCGCGGGATGCCCGAGGAATCGGATCCGCCGCGAAAGTTCTACGGCCTCAAGGAGTCGGAGTTCGACGAGGTCAACAAGCGCTCGGATCACCACGCGTCGATCGACGCCAAGGACCTTTTCCGCCATGCCGCCGGAACTGGCAACGCCATGCCGGCGAGACCGACGTCCGGCGCATCCGGACCGGACCGAAACACTCTTTCCCGTCCCGCCTCATCCCTCAGCGGTATTCCCAACCAACCGCGAGCGCCGGGTGAGAACGACGTCCACGGCATCCTGCAGGACAATCTCGCCCGCGCCAATGCCGCCGGCCTGAACGAACTGGCGGAAAAACCCGCCCGCCCTTCACGCCGCAAGCGCGACTACTGGTTCCTCATGGTCGCCGGCAACGCGCTGCTGGCCGTGCTCTTTGCCTCCGCCACCGCCTCCGGCAACGCCTTCCTGATGGCCTTCGCCGCCGGCGGCATCGGGCTGATCTCCGCCGGCCTCACTTGGGTGATGTGGTTCGTGATGGATGATTACTGAAGCGTGAAACCCGGCAGTGAATGAGGAAAAAGGGAAAGGAAGGTCTCTGAACCCGCTGCGGCCCAGCCCAGCTTTCCTTCTTCCCACATTCTCAGTGCTTCCGGCCCATCAGCTCCCACATCAGCACCGCGGCAGCGACGGAGACATTGAGCGACTCCACCTTGCCGCTGCCGGGAATGGTAACGAGCCGCGTGCAGGCCCGCTCCACGGCCGGCGCCATGCCGTGCTCCTCGTTACCCAGCACCAAAGCGATCGGCTTGGAGGCAGGTGCACCCGTCCTCAGCTGCCCGCCGCGGGTCGCGGCACCGCATACCTCGTAGCCGGCGGCGGCCAGCGCCCTCAGGAAAGCCGCCACGTCCTTCACCGCGCGCACCTCCAGCTGCTCCAGGCCACCCTCGGACACCCGGTAGGCCGCGTCGTTGGGCCGCGATGCGGCGGGGTCGTCGGCCACCACGAGGAATGAAATTCCAAAATACGCGGCCGTCCGCGCGATCGCCCCGAGATTGTGCGCGTTGCCGATGCGATCGAGCACCAGCACCGGTTCGCGGCGCTTTGCCCAAGCCGTGATCTCAACTGCTGTCGGCGCCCGCGGAGCCTCTGCCCGCACCACCGCCACGATGCCGCCGTGGTGCTTCGAGCCCGCGATCTTCTCCAGCTCCGCGGGGGGCACGCAGCGGTAGACCTTGCGGGCCTGCGCGAGCGCCTTGCAGATCACGCCCACCTTGCGCCCGGTCGCCTCGTCAAAAAACAGCCGCACCATCGAGCCCGCGTCGCGCTCGAACCGCGCCTTCACCGCCGGCAGCCCACAGAGCGTCAATTCACTGTCCTTCATCGGAAAAGTTGGGCACCTGCCTGGATGGTTTTCATCGGCCGACTTCCCCGACCAGCGTGAACTCCTCGCGGTCGTGATAAAGGTGCAGCATCTGCGTCCCCGGAGCGAACCGGATGAAGGGTGAATCCGGCGCGCGCAGCTCGCGCAGCAGCTCGATCGCGTCCACCCGGCCGAACTTCAGGTTGATCACGAACCGCCGGCACCAGCCGCGCTCCAGCCACGGCGCCACCAGCTGGTGCAGCACATGGTGCGGTTCCTCCACCAAGTCGCAGAGCATCCAGTCGAAGACTTCGCCCGGCGCCGGTTGGAAACGAAACGCGTCCTCCCGCCGGTGCTCGATCCGCGCGTGGCCGAGCGCCCCGCCCTTCAGCGGTCCGTTGTCGATCGCGATCACCCGCGCCCCGCGGTTCGCCGCGCTGTAACTCCAGCCGCCGGGCGCCGCGCCCAGGTCCACCGCGGTCTCGCCGTCGCGCGGCGCCAGACCGAGCACGGTGTACGCCTCCTCGATCTTTAAAAAACTCCGCGAGGGCGCCAGCGGGTCGTCCGCCATGCGGTGCGGCCCATGCGCAAACGCCTCCCGCGCCACCACCGCCCGGCCGAAATCGGTGAAGTAGACAAACAGCCCGCGCCGTGCGCCGCGTCCGGCCGGCAGGTCGAGCACCGCCAGCTTCGCCACCCGCGCGAGTCTTTTGCGGAACAGTTCACCGCACGCAGTCTCGACCGCCGAGATCCGCCGGCCGAGCCCGACCACCTCCGCCGGACCCTGCCATACGCACGGCCACGCCGCCTCGACCCGTTCGCCGCGCAGGCTGGTCAGGAAAAAATCAGTGATCTTTTGCGCCAGCCCGTTGACCGACTCACCCTCGATCTCCACCGGCTCCATCAGGGTGAGGTGTGCAAACGCCAGCCCGGCCGCCCACTCGGTCGTCGCCACCGCTGACGGTTGCAGCCGCACCCAGCCCGGTCCCCGCGCCGCTTCCGTGCCGCCGCGGTCCGCGACTTCGCGGGCAAGCAGGTCCTGGAATCCCATTTGGCAAGTGATCAGCACGCCCGCAGTCACTCCGCCCCGCCCCCCGCCGACAACCTTTCTCTTTCAAAGGCCTGGGTAACCGCAAATACGCACCGCTGAACGCGAATCTAAACCCGACCTCCACCGGCATCCGCTTTCTTCAAGCCGGGGTGTCATCCCTTCGCGTGCATTCGCGTCCATGCGCGGTTTGCCCCCTGCCTTGAGTCCCTCCCGCGCACTTGACACTTTTCCATGCCACGCCGGTCAATGACCGCGATGAAGGCCCTTTTCTTCTTCGCCCTCGGCATCGTCGCCGGCGCCTTCGCAATGACGTGGTACCGCGACGACGCCGTCCCCGCCGCCGCTTCCGCCCACCAGTCCGCCACCGCGCTCAAGGATTCCGTCGGCCAGAAGCTGCAGGACTGGCATCTCACTCCCGACGAGATCAAGGCC
>CAIYFD010000141.1 GCA_903925425.1 uncultured Opitutia bacterium
CTACTACCAGACCGCTCCCTGGGCCCAGACTTCCAACGTGTTCACCGCCCGCAATTCGGTCGTCGAAAACGCCGGCCCCGAGGAAACCGTGAAGATCGGCCTTGAGCTCCAGAAGCAGGGTGTGCCGGCCGGGGCCGCCGCCGCCAAGTTCGTCGCCTACGCCGATTCCGAACCCAAGCTCCTCCCGGCGATCGCCAGCTATTATGCCACCGCCGATACCGTTCCCGGCAACGCCATCCCGGTTTTGGTGAAGATGGCGAAAGCCACCACCACAACCGCGGCGGATCGCGGGCTGGTGCTCAACGCCCTCGTCCGGACCGACAGCAAGGATGCGTGGGACGCCGTGATTCCCGCCCTGCAATCCTTGCAGGCCGGCCGCGGCGGTGCGGCGGCCGGGCGCGGTGGTGCCGCTGCTGCCGCTCCCGCGGCGGCGCCGGCCGCAACCTTGAATGCGTCCCAGACCATTGTGGCCGCCGCGCTCGTGGAAACCCCGAACGTTCCCTTCTTGCAGGGTGTCGTCACGGCGCGCGCCGCGGTCGCCGCCGCCTCCCTGTCCAACCCGGGCAATCCAGCCGACATCACCGCCAAAGTCGCGGCGCTCGCCGTCGCCGAGCAGGCCCTGGCCGACGCCCGGGCAAACGGCTTCACCCGGATCCAAGCCTCGGCCCTCAAGCTCAGTCCCGCCCAAACCACGACGTACACCGCCACCCAGGCCGTGGCGACTCCCCCGGCGGCCGGACGCGGCGGCCGGGGCGGAGCTGCCGCCGGTGGTGCGGTCGCCGCCACGCCTGCCGACACGGCCCGCGCTGCCATTCTGAATTCACCCAAGCTCGATGCCAACTATCAGGTCTTCGTGGAGCAGGCGGCCAAGCTGGAAGGTGACGCCTCGCAGATCGCCGACTCGGTGCTGCTGAACCTGTCCTCCCGCAAGATCGGCTCGCCCGAACCCGCCGCCGCCGCCGCCCGCGCTCTCGATGCCGGCTGGGGCGAACCGCGCCGCAAGGTGCAGATCATGATGGCCGCAGTCAGCGCGCGCGACGGCAGCAGGGCGCTGCAGTTTGCGCAGGCCACGACCGATGCGGATGCCAGCGTCGCCCAGATCGCCAAGTATGCGCTCCAGCAGCTCAACCTCGACGCGGACGCGATCCGGGCCGAAGCCACGCAGCCCAAGCTCTCGACCATGCAGGTGACCGCCATCCTTGACGCCGTGACCCCGGCCAAGGGCACGATCTCGCGCGGCCAGCAGCTCGCCACGCAGCTCGGTTGCGTCGTGTGCCACACCTTCAATGCCTCCGAACCCCTCAAGGGTCCGTTCCTCGGCGCCATCGCCTCCATCCAGCGGCGCCGTGACATTGCCGAGAACATCCTCCTGCCGAACAAGTCGCTCGCCCAGGGCTTTGCGACGAACGTTCTCGAGTTGAAAAACGGCACCACGGTCACCGGCTTTATCGTCACCGATGCCGGCGACTCGCTCACCCTCCGGAACATCGCCGCCCAACAGCAGCGCATCGCGACGGCCGACATCGCCAAGCGCACACTCGTCGAGACCTCCCTCATGCCCTCCGGTCTCGTGAACGACCTCACGGTCACCGAGTTTGCTTCCCTCCTCGATTACCTCGAAAGCCTCTCCGCGCACTAAGCCGCACCTGATTCCCGTCGCCAGCCCATCGTCCTCGCCCTGTTACCCCCATGAAAATCAAATCCCTGTTCTCGCTCAGCCTGCTCGCCGCCGCCTGGTTCGGCGTCTCGGCTCCAGCCTTCGCCGGCGCCGCCCAATCCCCCGCCCCGCTCCGCATCCTGCTGATCGCCGGCGGCTGCTGCCACGACTACGCGAACCAGAAGGACATCCTCAAGAAAGGCCTCGAGGAGCGCGCGCATGTCGTGGTGGACATCATCTATTCGGCCTCGACGACGACGAAGACGGAGTTCGCGGAGTACCAGAATCCGGACTGGGCCAAGGGCTACGACCTCGTGATCCACGACGAATGCTCGGCCGACATCACCGACGCCAAGACGATCCAGAACATGACCAACGCCCACGCCGCGGGCCTGCCGGCGGTCTTCCTGCACTGCGCGATGCATTCGTTCCGTACCGAGGGCTGGAACACCGCGGGCGTCACGCCCTGGTTCGAGATGACCGGCCTGCAGACGAGCGCGCACGGCGCCCAGCTCCCGATCGCCCTTAACTTCATTGAAAAGGACAACGAGATCACGAAGGGCATGGCCAACTGGACGACCATCAACGAGGAGCTCTACAACAACTACGCCGGCGGTGTTCTTCCCACCGCCAAGCCCCTCGTTCTCGGCAAGCAGGGAGCCGACGAGACCGTCGTGGTGTGGACCAACATCTACAAGCAGAAGGCCCGCGTGTTCTCGACCACCCTCGGTCACAACAACCTGACAGTGTCGGATCCCCGCTACCTCGACCTCGTCACGCGCGGCATGCTCTGGGCAGCCAACAAGCTGAATGACACCTATCTCAAGGCCGCACCGGCCGCGGTGCCGCAGAAAATGAGCCTGATGACGGAGCCCCGGGCGGACCAAGCCTCGCTCGAGGTCGAATCGACGGTCTGCGGCTGCCAGGACAACAGCGACATCACCCTCGCCCTCGCCAATTGAACGGCGCGCCCCAACCGCATCTCTCGAACCCCACCCCTCATTCCGCCCCCATGAAGCGATCTTTCCTTCCCGCCGGCCTTGCCTTCCTCGGTCTTGCCACCGCCCTCGCCGCCGCCGAGCCGAAAAAACTTCTCGTGGTCAGCGCCACCGCCGGAGCGCGTCATGCCTCGATTCCCAACGGAGAAAAGATGCTCCGCGCGCTGGCCGCCAAATCGAACGGCCAGTTCACCGTGACGATGATGTCCGATGCGGCCGATTATCCGTTCTCGCGTCTCGCCGCGCCGGGCGGCGGCCGGGCCGGCGCTCCCATTGCCGGATTTCCCGGCCAGACCACCACGCTGACTGCGGGACAGAAGGATCAGCTCACCCTCGCCGGGACGCCATTGGGTGCACTCGCAACCGCGGCCACCAACGCCCGCACCGACCTGACGAACGCCTCCCTGAGCACGCCGGCCAGCATTCAGGCCAAGGCCGACGCCCTCGCCGCGGCGGAATTGAGCCTCGCGCTCGCCCGCGCCAGCGCCCTCACCCAGGTCCAGAGCTCAACCAGCCGTCTCTCGGCCGACCAGATCCAAGCCTTGGCTGGCACGACCCCCGCCGGTCGCGGCGGCGCCGCACCTGACATCGCCCCGGTGGTCGCCAAACTGTTCCAGGACTACCTGAGCCCGGCGGCCCTCGCGAAATTTGACGGCGTCATCTTCCTTGATTCCACCGGCCTGCTGCCGTTTTCCGACCGCGACGCCTTTCTGAAATGGGTGTCCGACGGCCATGCGGTGGTGGGTATCCACGCCGCCATGGACACCGGACTTTATACTCCGGACACCTACGTCGACATGTGGGCGGGCGGGGCCCGCTACGCCACCTCCATTGGCGGCAGCACCACCGCGCGGAAGGTCTACAAGGTCGATGCCAC
>CAIYFD010000142.1 GCA_903925425.1 uncultured Opitutia bacterium
AGCCGTCTCCTGACCGGCCACGGCGCCAACCGCGCGATCTCCGATCCGGCAACGATGGCCAATCCCCTCGGCGAGCCGCTCCCGGCCGGCATCACCACGCTAGCCGCCGCCAATGCGGCCGGCATCACCGGCCAGCCGTGGCAGATCAGCGGCTACCAGTTCGACATCTATGCCGACATGTCCAACACCGGCTCGCTCTACGAGGGCCAGGGTCGCGGCGTCGTCGCCAACCAGGGCCAGGTCGTGCAGCTCCTGCCGGAGGGCGGCCGCAATATCATCAGCCAAATCGTGGACATTCCCGGCGTCCAGTACGGCAAGCTCAATGACTGGAACCAGGTCGAGATCATCGCCCGCGGCAACACCGTGGTCCACCTGCTCAACGGCCATGTCTTCTGCGTTGGCATCGACGACGATCCCGTCCGCCGCGCCATGCAGGGCATCCTCTCGCTCCAGCTCGAGGCCAGCGGCACGGTCGCGTACCGCAACCTCTGGCTGAAGAAATTCAATCCTGCGCCAGACCCGATTCCGGCCGCCTTTGCCACGCCGCCAGCCAAGTAACGGATTCCTTTCTCTCCGGCGGCGGCGCGGCTTTGCCCGCCCGCCGCTTTTTTGTGCGCGCGTATAACCGGGCTGCGGCGCGACTACGATCAACTCAAACCGTTTTTTGCCACAGAGGCACCGAGCTCACAGAGCACGGATGATGGGGGTTCCGGTCCCCAAACCAAAATAACGAGGCTTGGCTCTGTGCTCTCTGCGCCTCTGTGGCAAAACCTCTGGGAATCAGCATTCTGCCGGGCCGAACCTGACCCAACCCAAACCCTCACCCCAAGCCGCGTTCCTTCAGGAACGCCGCCATATCCTCCGGCAGCGGCGCCGTGAACTCCTGCTCCCATTTCGCCGGACTCAGGTCGATCCGGGAGCAATGCAGTGCCTGGCGAGGCAGCAGCAACCGCTCGGCCAACGCCGGCGTCCATCCGCTCTCGATGAACTGCAGGTAGTGCCGCGCGTCCGGCCCGTAGATCTTGTCCCCCACCACCGAGTGACCAAGCCATTGCGCATGCGCCCGGATCTGGTGCTTGCGGCCCGTGTCGGTGCCCACGCGCACATGGGTGAAATCGTTCGTCGCCGTCAGCGGCTCGAAATGCGTCACCGACGGCTGCCCGCCCGCGACCACCGCCGACTTGGTGAAGACCGGACTCGCACTGTCGTCGCCCAGCGGCTGGTCCACGGTGACCTTCCCCGGCAGGCGGCCCGTCAGGATCGCCTCGTAGGTCTTGCCCACCTGGCGCCGCATCATCGCCGTCTGCAACCGCGTCGCGGTCTTGGCATCCTTCGCCAGCACCACCACCCCGCTGGTCTCGCGATCGAGCCGGAAGACGAGGTGCATCGTCGGCAGGCCCGTGTACTCGCGGGTGGCGCTGACGAGACTCGACCATGGCCCGGCCTTGGAAGGATGGCAGACCACGTCGCCCGGTTTGTTGACCACCAGCAGACGTTCGTCCTCGAACAGGATCCACGACTTCAATTCCTCCAGCGCAATCAACCGGGCCGGGCCCTGGTAGAGCCGCCGCGGCCACGCACAGGCCCGGCGCGGATCCGTGCCGGAAATTTCTTGGGGCGGGCTGGGGGCAATGCTCACGAGATAATCATGGGTTGGCTGATTTGAATCCTGGCCCGGGTGAAGGCACCCGGGCGACATCAGATCTCATGACAATTTGTCGTCCGGGTGCCCTCACCCGGAGATCTGAACCAGCCCTCCACTCACCGGCGGTCCGGGGGCAGCCGCTTTTCGGCAATCATCCTGGCCGCCGCCCGCGCCGCCAGAGGCTTGGGGACCAAACCCGCCATGGCGGCCAGAAAACGGTTCTTGGCGCCAGGGATCACGATGCTGCGGCCGGCCGCCAAGGCCTGGTAGGAGGCCAAAACCACGTCCTCCGAGGTCATTCGCGGCCCTTCCGCCAGTTGGCCCGGCTTCAGCCCGGCCCGCAGCGAAAAGCCGGTCGAGGTCGGGCCCGGGCAAACCGCAAGTACCTGCACGCCGGAGCCGCGCAGTTCCTCGCCCAGCGCCACGCTCCAGTGCAGCACGAACGCCTTGGTTGCCGCGTAGGTGTTTAAGTAGGGCATCGGCTGGAAGGCCGCCGTCGAAGCGACGTTCATAATCGCCCCGCCGCGGCGCTTCAGCTCGGGCAGGAGCAAGCCGGTCAGGTGCAGCACCGCCCGCATATTCACATCGGCCATCGCCAGCTGCTCGGAGAGATTGGGCTCAGGGAACCGCCCGTATGCGCCGAAGCCACTGTTGTTGATGAGCAACACCCTTCCCTGCGGCATGACGGCGTTGAGATGTGCGATTAGCTCGGGCACCGCTCGCTCGATTTCCTCCGGCTTCGCCAAATCGCACGCAATGTGGCGCAGCTTAAGCTCCGGAAGATTAATGTCCGGAATCCGGCGCGAAAGGTTGCAAAACTGGAGTGAGGGCTGCAGCTTCGCAGTCGTTCCGATGAACGATTTTCCAATACCGGAAGATCCCCCTGTCACAATGACAGCGGAGAGTTTTTGGAGTACTTCGCGAGGCGAGGACACAAAGCTGTCGGATGGAATTTTTCCCGGGGCCGGCATTCCGTCGGCGCCCGCTCAAACCAACGAATAGGCCGAACCATGAACAGACAAAACAGTTCGCACGACACGATCGTTTCCGGCATCCACCTCGAGCTCACCCCGTCGCTGAAAAGCTTCGTCCAGGAAAAGGCCGAGCGCCTCTTCCGCCACGAGGAGCGAATCATCCGACTCCGCGTGGAACTCGAGTTCGATGCCAAGCAGGCGGTCGGTGAACGTTTCAAGGCGAAGGGACATGTCATGATCCACGGCCCCGACCTCAATGCCTCCGTCGAGGCCGAGGAATGCCACAAGGCCGTGGCCCTGCTGGTCGACAAGCTCGACCGCATGCTCGGCCGCCGCGCCAAACTGTTCCGCAGCCGTCGCCATGACCTCCACGCCGTGGATCTCGCATCCGAGCTCCCCAAGGCGATCTGAACGCCCCTTCCCTCTGAAAACAAAAACCCGCCGGACCGCCGGCGGGTTTTTCTGTGCCCCAGCCCAAGCATTTTAACCACGGATCTCACGGATAAGGTAGGGTCCGACGTCCCGGCGGACCGGGATCGTGGTAGGGCTGGGTCGCTGACCCGGCCGCGATGGAGGGGGACCGTGGACTCAGCCCCTAAGGAGCGAAATGCCGGCCGTCGCCAAGCCTATGGCCGGCAACCTCCGTCCTCGCCTGCAGGTGGCAGCGCCAGCCGTAGGCTCGGCGGAGGCTGGTGCGGGCAGAGGGAGTCGAACCCTCTTCTCATGCTTGGGAAGCACACATAATAGCCGGTATACTATGCCCGCAGAACCGGCGCATTAAGTGCGGCATCCGGCGGCGGATGACAAGTCCCGGTTTCGGGAACGGATTTTGCCGCCGAGGTTTGGAGGTAGGGCTGAGGCGGTGCCTCAGCCGCGATCATGATTGATGGCCGCAATGATCAGGCCGTCTTTTCGTAAATCCGCATGAGGCTGTACAGGCCCCAAAGCACGATGATCGGGCCCGCGATCTTGAAAAGGAATCCCCACTTTCGGGCGAACTCCTCTGCCTTCGCTTGATCGTCACTGAGTGACGTCACCTTGAAGCCGATGAGCGTTATCCAGAGCCCAAGCACGAGGGAAATAAGGCCGTCGATCGCAGCTGAAATCATGGAAGATGGGAATAAGACGTCTGATCTTACTCGATTTCGTAGCGCAACACCCGGTGAAGCCGGATCTGAAACGGCGCGATCCCCAGGTGGCCAAAGATGCGATGCGCACAGCCGGCCAGCACGAAGAAGATCAGCGCAAGCAACCGTTTCATGACGAAAGTTTGGAGATCAGAGACGCCGGGCACCAGACTCAACCGAACGGTGGGAACGCTCCTCTTCGCTGATCCTGGCTAATATTTCCGGAGCTGTCTTTTCCCCATCGGCGTCGATTCGCGAGGATGCGCGTTCCTCCCTCCGAGGTTTGCTTGGATCCGGCCATCGCGGCGGACTCACCGAGTCCGCCCTACCCTCAAACCATCCGTGTAATCCGTGACATCCGTGGTTAAAACGGCCCGAAGATCGCTCAATCGTAATTCCGCCGGGCATCCAGCGCGCTCTTGAGCGTGACCGAGTCCGCGTAGAGCACCCCCCCACCGCTGGGCAGGCCGAAGCCAATGCGCGAGACCTTCACGG